>JAVHLZ010000019.1:15174-42815 GCA_031081675.1 Armatimonadota bacterium | reverse complement strand
CGGCGGACCTCCGGTCCGGCCCGACGAAAGACCGGCCCCGGGAAGAGTTTCGGCGCACGGCGGGGGGCTGGCCTGCCTGCGGGGGAATGGCCGGAGCGTTTAGCGGGCGGCTCGGTGTGAGCAGCAGCGACCACGACAGGACGCGCAGCGCCCGGGCCAGGGTGACGCCATTTCCCGGAGGCGGTGCGCCAAGCGTGACCCGACCAGTCCGGCGACGCCGGTGATCAGGACGGGCTCGGGGATCGCGGCAGGGGTGGTCGTGAGCGCGCCCCGGGAATCATGTATTAATCATTGATATTCCAACGGGGAGGGAAGGGTCCTGCCGGTGCGCCCGGGGGCGGGCCCCTATGGGCGGGGCGGGGTGATGCGCAGCCAGTCCACCGTGCGGCGGAGACCCTCCTCCAGCGGGACCTGCGGCGCCCATCCCAGCCAGCGGCGGGCCCGGGTGCCGTCCAGGGCGATGCGGCGCACGTCCCCGGGCCGCGGCGGGGCAAACCGCGGCGGGTCGCGAAAACCCGTGAGCGCGGCGAGGATCCGGAAGATCTCGGCCACCGACGTCTCGGTTCCGGTGCCGAGGTTGACCACGTCGCAGCCGGCCGCGTCGGTGGCCAGGAGGTTCGCCCGGGCCACATCCTCCACGTACACGAAGTCGCGGGTCTGCTGCCCGTCGCCGAAGATGGTGGGGGCGCGCCCGTCCAGCATGGCCCGGGCGAAAATCGCCACCACCCCCGCCTCCCCCATGGGATCCTGACGGGGGCCGTAGACGTTGCCGTACCGCAGGGCGGCCCAGGACAGCCCCATGCGGCCGAACAGGCGCACGTACGCCTCGGCCGCCAGTTTGCTGGTCCCGTAGGGCGACAGGGGCGCGCAAGGGTGGTCCTCGTCCACCGGCAGGCGGAGGGGCTCCCCGTAGATGGCGCCGCCGGTGGAGGCGAAGACGAACCGGCGCACGCCGAACTGCGCGCACAGGGTCAGCAGGTGGACCGTGCCCAGGACGTTCACGTCGGCGTCGGCGCGGGGGTCGGCCACCGACGCGGCCACCGACGCCTGGGCGGCGTGGTGGTTGACCACCTCCGGCCTCTCCCGCTCGAACACCTCCCGCAGCTGCGCGCTGCGGATGTCCACCGGGTAGAAGGCGGCTCGGGACGGCACGTGCTCGGGCCGCCCGGTGCTCAGGTTGTCCACCACCGCCACCTGATGGCCTGCCGCCAGGTAGGCCTCCGCCACGTGGGACCCCACGAATCCGGCTCCCCCGGTGACCAGGACCCTCACGCGCCGCCCCCCGCCGCGCCGGCGGTCCTCACGGGGAGCCTCCCCGACGCGGCCCGCGGTTGCCGAAGATCTCCAGCCGGCCGTTGGGGATGGTCCACACCTCGCCGTCGTCGGTGCGGAACTGGGTGGTGCGGAGGCCGATGCGCTCCACGGTGCCGGTGCGGGAGTCCACGGTGATGACATCGCCCACGTGCAGCAGGTCTTCGGAGATCAGCAGCACCCCGGCGATGATGTCCCGGATCAGGGTCTGGGCCCCCAGGCCGACGGCGATGCCCACCACGCCGGCGCTGGCCAGGATCGCCGTGGCGTCCACCCCCAGCTCCCGCAGGACCATCACCAGGGCGATGAACGCCAGCAGGTAGCGGGCCAGGCTCTCCAGCAGGGACTGCAGGGTCCGCCGGCGCGGCTCGTCCAGGACACCGGTGCGGGCCGCCAGGGCGCGGCGGATCAGGGCCGGCGCCAGGCGCATCGCCACCGCCGCGCCCAGCACGATGGCGGTGACAGTGAGCGCGGTCTCGAAGCCCCGCAGGGCCTCCCGCAGCCGGTGCAGTGCCTCGGCAGTCATGCGTCAGATCTCCCCCCGGGACCGGCGGATCGCCAGGTCGATGACGGTGGCGGCCGTCCACCCCTGGCACGGCGCCGCCCCGGGAGGCGGCAGCCCGGTCTCCGGGTGATAGTACTCGGGCAGGTCCCAGTAGCCGCCGGCCATCTGGAGGGTGCGGTCGGCCAGCGCACGGGCGACCTCCGGGAACCCCGCCGCCAGCAGAGCCTCCACGAACAGGTAGTTGATGTTGGCCCAGGTCGGGCCCCGCCACATCTGGGTGGGAGTGTAGCGCGGGTCGCTGCGGGCGACGGTGGGGATGGGGAAGCGGGGCCAGAAGTGCGCGGGGTCCACCAGATGTGCCACCAGCCGGTCGGCCACCGTCCGGCCCAGCCGTCCCGTGGCGAGGGGGAGGAGGCTGACGGGGGTGAGGACCTCCACCCGCCGGTGGTCGCGGGTCGGGCGCACGGCCCAGAACAGCCCCGAGGCCGGGTCGTAGAAGTGCTCCGCCATCAGCCGGGTCAGTCCGTCGGCCCGCTCCGCCCACCGCGCGGCATCGGCATCGAGGCCCAGGGTCCGGGCCATCCGGCTCAGCGCGTCCATGTGCAGGACCAGGTAGGTGGCCAGGTCCGGCGACTCCACCGGCATGCCCTCATCCCACAGCGGGCTGTCGTCCATCCCCGAGGAGTACGGGTGGCCGTAGTCCGGCACCCCGTCCCGGTCCTGGTCGGAGTGGGCGAACCACCACTCGGCCCACTGGCCCAGGGGGGCGTAGACCTCCGCCAGGAAGTCCGCGTCGCCGGTGACCTCGTACACCTTCCACGCCGCCCAGGCGGCCAGGGGCGGTTTGGTCACCGGCGCGTCCACCGGGTAGGCCAAATGGTCGATGACGCCCTCGTCGTGGACCGCGTCGGGCAGCATCCCGTCGGGCCGCTGGTGGTCGATGAAGATGCGAAACTGATCGGCGGCCAGGCGGGTGTCCACGTAGCGGTAGGCCAGGGCGTGGAAGAACGCGTCCCACTGCCACACCCCCACGTACCGCACCTTGCTGGGCACCATCGCCTCCCGGGTCAGGTAGTAGCGGGAGCTGATCAGGCCCGCCCGCATGACCCACCAGGCATAGAAGTAGGCGTGGTGGTAGCGGGGGTGCACGGGCGGGACGGCCTCAAACCAGCGGCGCCACTGGCGCTCGCTCTCCTGGATCGCCTGCTGAGGGTGCAGGGTGCGGGAGAAGCCCAGGCGCGGGGTGATGTTGAGGGAGACCGCAGCCCACGAGCCGGCGTCCACCCGCAGGTCCACCAGGTAGTACAGACCCTGGCGGTCGACCGTGGCCTGCTCGATGCGGGCGTTGGTGGTCAGGGCCACGTTGCGGGCGCCGCGGAAGCGCGCCCCCCGGGCGTCGGTGGCCGCCCACTCGGCCCGCACGGCGCAGCGCACCCCGACCCGTCCCTCCGGCAGGGTCAGCAGCAGTACCTCCGGGTCGGCGAAGACCACCGCGGAGGTCCCCCGCGGCGTCACCAGGTCCAGCCGGTGGGGCGCCGTGTGGACGGTGAGGGGCAGGGGGTGGCCGTCTCCGTCGGTCAGGTGCAGGTCTTTGACCAGCGGGCGCCGCGCCCGGTAGTCGCCCTCCACGTAGTCCAGCCGCGGCCAGCGCTCGCACAGGCGGATGTGGAAGCGGGTGCGGTCGGCGTCCAAGAACACCAGCAGGCGGCTGCCCCTGTCGGTGAACGGGACCACCGACAGGTCCACGCGGTCGGCCAGCAGCGCCAGCGGGTCGGCAGACTCCTGATCGTCCGGCCCGGCCCCCATGCCCGCGACTCTGTCGCGCATCGCGCTACCGTCCCTCCCGGCCGGCGCGCGCCCTCCTCCGGCCGGCAGACGCCAGGCGGCGGTGGCGGTCGACGAACGCCGCCGCCGCCGCCGCTCCCGGCAGGGGGATGGTGCCCAGGCGCCAGCGGATTGCCCGGACCAGCTCCCCCCGGGTCATCTCGGGCACCGGGCGGGCGGGCACCGTCCAGGGCCGCGCCTGTTCCAGCAGCTCCAGCAGCCGCCGCTGGAGGGGCACGGGCAGGGTGAGCGCAGCCACCGTGACCCGCTCCCGCAGTTCGCGGAGGCGGCGGATCTCCGACCCGGACAGACGGCCGTCATCGCGCGGCATCCCTGCGAGGATTCGCTGCGCCATCGCCGGAGTTCCTGTCCGGCGCCGAGCAGGGTCCCCTGCGGGAGCGCCGAAAGGGACCACCATGGTGTTCGACCCCGCCAGCATTGCCGCCCGGGATCCCGGGGGCATGCTCCGCCTGATCAGCCTGTTCCCCCGCATGTGCACGGAAGCCTGGTCGCTGGCGTCGGGCGTCTCCCCGCCCCCGCGGCCCCGCGCGGTGGTGGTGGCGGGCATGGGGGGATCCGGGATCGGCGGGGACCTGCTGCGGGCGGTGCTGTACGAGGAAGCCGCGCCGCCGGTCGTGGTGGTCAAGGACTACCGGGTCCCCGGGTGGGTCGGCCCCGAGACGCTCCTGTTCGCCTGCAGCTACTCGGGCGAGACCGAGGAGACGCTGGCCGCCTACCAGGAGGCGGCCGGGCGGGGAGCGCGCTGCGTCGCCATCACATCGGGCGGGTCGCTCCTGCGGCGCGCCCGCGAGCGGGGGGACCCGGCGGTGGTGGTGCCCCCCGGCCTGCCTCCCCGGGCGGCCCTGCCGTACATGTTCCTGCCCATGGTGGCGATCCTGGCGGCCGCCGGCGCCGTCCGCTCCTTCGATGAGGACGCTGCCGAGGCCGCCGACGTCGCCGCCTCCGTGGCCGAGGAGCTGGCCCCGGGGCGCCCGGAGAACCCCGCCCGGGCGCTGGCCGACAGCCTGGTGGGCCGCCTGCCCCTCATCTACAGCGCGACCCCGCTGCTGGAGCCCGCCGCCCAGCGCTGGAAGGACCAGATCAACGAGAACGCCAAGACCCTGGCCGCCTGGAACACCTTTCCGGAGCTGAACCACAACGAGACGGTGGGGTGGGGCCTGGACCCGGACCTGGCCCGGCGCTGCCACGTGGTCATCCTGCGCGATCCCCGGGAGCCCCCGCGCCTAGCCCGGCGGGTGGCCATCACCCGGGATCTGGCCTTCTGTCGGGCGGCGGGGGTGGACGAGGTCTGGGCCCGGGGGCGTGGCCTTCTGGCCCGGCTGTGCTCTATCATTGTCGTGGGAGATTT
The DNA here is from genome assembly GCA_031081675.1 of Armatimonadota bacterium. Classification (NCBI taxonomy): domain Bacteria; kingdom Bacillati; phylum Armatimonadota; species Armatimonadota bacterium. The sequence continues at coordinate 37,806 of JAVHLZ010000019.1, read as the reverse complement.
TGTGAGCTGGTACCTGGCGCTGCTGCGCGGGGTGGACCCCACGCCGGTGCCGGTGATCGACGAGCTCAAGCGCCGGCTGGCGCAGGCGTGATGCGTCCAGGACCGGACATCCGGAGGGGGCGGAGGGAGCAATCGTGGCGCGGGTGCGGCTGGAAGGCGTGACCAAGAAGTTCGGGCCGGTGACGGCGGTCAACGATGTGACCCTGGACGTTCCCGACAAGCAGTTCACGGTTCTGGTGGGGCCGTCCGGGTGCGGGAAGACCACGGCGTTGCGGCTGATCGCCGGGCTGGAGGAGCCCACCGCCGGGGACATCTACATCGGCGACCGGCGGGTCAACGACGTGCCGCCCAAGGACCGCGACATCGCCATGGTGTTCCAGAACTACGCCCTGTACCCGCACATGACCGTCTACGAGAATATGGCGTTCGGCCTGCGGCTGCGCCGGTACCCCAAGGCCGAGATCGACCGGCGGGTCAAGGAGGCCGCCGAGATGCTGGGCATCGAGGGGCTGCTGGACCGCAAGCCCAAGCAGCTGTCCGGGGGACAGCGGCAGCGGGTCGCCCTGGGGCGGGCCATCGTGCGGGAGCCTCAGGTCTTCCTGATGGACGAGCCCCTGTCCAACCTGGACGCCAAGCTGCGGGTCCAGACCCGGGCGGAGATCAAGAAGCTGCAGGCGCGGCTGCAGACCACCACCATCTACGTCACCCACGACCAGGTGGAGGCCATGACCATGGGCGACCGGATCGTGGTGATGCGGGACGGGGTGGTGCAGCAGGTGGACACCCCCCTCAACCTGTACGAGAAGCCGGCCAACATCTTCGTGGCCGGCTTCATCGGCAGCCCGGCCATGAACTTCGTGGACGCCGTCCTGGCCGAGGAGAACGGGCGGGTGTTCGTGGACGCCGGGTCCTTCCGCCTGGAAGTCCCCGCCGACCTGGTGCCCTACGCCCGGCCCTGGCTGGGCAAGGCGGTGGTCTTCGGCATCCGGCCCGAGGACATCGCCGACCGCGCGCTGACCGACGGGGCCCGCCCGGAGTGGACCCTGCGGGCCACGGTGGACGTCCACGAGCCCCTGGGCTCGGACGTGATCCTGTACCTGACCGTCGGCCGCCACTCGCTGGTGGCCCGCATGGACGCCCGCACCGACGCCCGCATGGGCCAGGCGGTGGAGGTGGTGGTGAACATGCGCAAGATGCACCTGTTCAACCCACAGACGCAGGAAGCGATCATCTAACGGGTTAGCAGGGCAATACCGACGCCGTGGCGCCTGCCGGAGGGGATTGCTCCGGCCATGGGCGGCAGGGAAGGGTGAGGTGATGTCGAATGGATTGAATGATCACAAATGGCGTTCGCAATGAACAACCGACATATCAAATCCCTTGTCAAGGGTCTCAGAATTTTGCGTGCGGTGGGTGGGTACCCCGCACCGGTGTCCATCTCGGTTCTCTCCCGCCATTTGCTGATCCCCAAAGGGACGCTTTTCCCGTTTTTGCAAACCATGGCCGCGGAAGGGATGTTGCTGGTTCACGAGGGAGGCCGGTATACGCTCGGACCACGGGTCCTCGAACTGGCGTCGATGTTCCACGCTCAGGTGAGGCTGCGGGACATTGCGCGTCCACAGTTGGAGTGGCTGGCTCGTACGTGTGGCGAAGTCGCGCACCTGTGTGTCCTGAGCGACGGTGAGATGGTCTATCTGGACCGCGTTGAGACGCGGAAGGTCGTGCAGGTGGGCTCTCGAGTGGGAGGTCGATGCCCGATTCACTGTACGGGGGTGGGCAAAGCGTTCCTCGCATTTCTCTCCGAGTCCCAGGTGCGGCGGTTACTGGCCCGTTATGGATTGCGCCGGTACACGCCTACGACGATCACGTCGGTGGAACGCCTTCTCCGCGAGCTCAGGCAGATCCGGCAGCGCGGATACTCGATCGATCGCTCTGAGCACGATCCTGAGGTGCGCTGTGTGGGGGCGCCCATATTCAATCACGAGGGCCAGGTGATCGCGTCGATCAGTGCCGCAGGTCCCGCCTACCGGATGACCGCCGCGCGGGTGCGATACGTCTCCCGGATGGTGGTTCGTGCCAGCCGGGAGATCTCCTGTGCCCTCGGTTACCGCGTCGATGGCCCGTCACGCTCTGTCGCCATGGGGGCCGTCCATGGCTGACAGGCATCATCATGCCGAACACGAGTTGCCATCCCCACCGACATGGCTGACACCTTTCGACGAAGTGCGAGCTATCTATTAACAGTGACGGTCGCGGTCGGCGTCTGGTGGGCAGTGGCGGGCGTGGGCCGTCTGCCGGAGTATGTGCTGCCAGCACCCGATGTCGTGGGTCGCACACTGCTGGCCTCTCTGGGTGCGCTGTATCCCCATATGCGCGTGACGCTGCGGGAGATTTTGACAGGGTTCGGCTTGACGGTGTTTATCAGCATCCCCTTGGCGCTGTTGATCGCATACTGGACGCCGTTCGAGCGCACCGTCTACCCGCTCATCGTTATCCTCCAGTTGATCCCGAAGATCGCGCTGGCGCCCCTGTTTGTCGTGTGGTTTGGGTTTGGTTTTGTGCCGAAGGTTGCCATCGTGGTCCTGCTGTCTTTTTTCCCGCTGGTGATCGATAGCACGGTGGGGTTCAAGTCGGTAAATCCTCTTCTTCTACATTTGGCTCGCACGATGACCGCGTCCGAGTGGCGGATCTTCTGGCGCATCCGACTGCCGGCAGCACTGCCCCACATCTTTGCGGGCCTCAAAGTGGCCATTGCGTTTGCGACTGTGGGAGCCATCGTCGGGGAGTTCGTCGGCGCCGATCGGGGTTTGGGGTATATGTTGCTGCGCGCGAACGGTGACCTAAACACGCCGTTGCTGTTTGCGATCTTGATTGTGCTCTCGGGGATGGGCATGGCCCTGTTCATGATCGTGGAGGGTCTGGAGCGGGCTGTTATCCCGTGGCATGTGTCGATCCGCCGCGAGGTGGCGCAGGTCGAACGGTCCACACTGTGAGCAAGTGATCAACGGGGGAGGGATCTGAGCATGCGGACTATCGCGGGCGTGGTGATGGTTGCGGCGCTGGTGGTCGGGCTGGTTGCGAGTTCGGGCGCGCAGGCGCTGACACCGGTGTCGTTTCGACTCAACTTCGTGGCCGTAGGGTTGCATGCGCCCTTTTATCTGGGGCTGGACCGTGGCTTCTATCGGGATGTGGGGATTGACCTGAGGATAGGCGAGGGCACCGGCTCCGCCACCACAGTACGCTTGGTGGGGAACCGTAGCGACGTGTTCGGATTTGCTGATGCCGGAACGACCATCATCGGCATCGCCCAGGGCATTCCCGTGAAAATTATCGCGCCCGTCTATCAGATGAACGCATTTGCCATCATCGCTGCTCCCGATGCCGGGATCGCCAAGCCGAAGGATCTGGAGGGCAAACGTGTAGGCGTTACGCCCGGAGACGCCCTCTCGGCCCTTTGGCCGGCCTTGGTGGGCGCCAATAATATCGATGAAAGCAAGGTTCGGCTTGTCGCGATGGATCCTGCGGCCAAGGTGCCGGCCATTCTGAACAAGCAGGTGGAGGCCATCCTGGGAGGCGCCGACGACCAGGCCGTGACACTTCGCCAGCGGGGAATGCCCGTGGTCGTGCTGCGATTCGCGGACTACGGCGTGTCTACCATAGGGCTCTCCATTATCGCCCACCAGGACACCCTGGCTGCTCAACCGGATTTGGTGCGCAGGTTCTTGAGGGCCACGGTTCGCAGCTGGGACGTGGCGCGCCGGAATCCTGATGTTGCCGTAGCGGTCCAAAAGCGGTACATTCCTGCGCTTAATGAGGCGATTGCTCGTGACCAGCTGGCGGTGGCGATCAGCAGTCTTTTCAGCAAGAGTTCCAACGAACTCATGAAGGCAACCGACAAAGACTGGCTTGACACGGTGGTGCTGCTGGCGCGGTACATGGGCCTCACCGGTCGGTACGGCCCCAAATACTATTATGACCAGAGCTTTCTGCCGGACAGTCTACCGGGGCGCTGATGGATTACGCGGTTGAGGTAGATCATCTCGAAGTTACCTACTGGTCTCCGTCGGGGCCGGTGGCGGCGCTCGCGGGCGTGAGTCTGTCGGTGCGCTCAGGTGAGTTCGTATCGATTCTCGGACCGTCGGGCTGTGGGAAGAGTACGCTGCTGCTGGCGGTGGCCGGGCTGTTGCAGCCCACACGGGGGCACGTGCGCGTCGACGGCAAGCCGGTGCAGGGACCGGTTCGGGAAATCGGCATGGTCTTCCAGGATCACTTGCTGCTGGACTGGCGCACCGTCCTTGACAACGTTCTTTTGCAGATCGATCTCCGGGGACTTTCGCGCTCGGCGTTCCTACCATCCGCGCGGGCTCTGCTGGGACGAATGGGCCTGCGCGGATTCGAGACCAAGTACCCGTTTGAACTGTCGGGGGGTATGCGGCAGCGGGTGGCCATTGCGCGGGCCATCATCCACAATCCACGACTGCTCCTCATGGATGAACCATTCGGGGCCCTGGATGCTCTAACGCGAGAACAGATTCGTGTCGACCTGGAGCGCTTGTGGATGGAGTGGCGGAATACAGTATTGTTCGTCACCCATGACATCGCCGAGGCCATCCTGTTGGGCGACCGAGTGGTAATCATGACCTCCCGGCCGGGACGGCTGGCGGACATCGTCCCGGTGTCGCTGCCCCGGCCCCGTACGGCGGACATCCTGGCAAGGCCGGAGTTCCTCGACTACCGAGCCCGGATTCAGGGTGTGCTGTACAAGATGGGCGTACTGCGCGTGTAGGGTGATGTGACGCATGCTGCGGGTAGCGGTTATTGGCGTGGGATCCATTGCCCGGTCGATCTATCTTCCCATATTGCTTGCCAGCAACTGCACCGTTGCCGGCGTCATGAGCCGCACCAGCGAGCGAGCCCGCGCTGTGGCGGCTGCATTCAACATCCCGCGGGTGTACGAGACATTGGATGATGTGGACGCTGACTGCGCATTTGTCCTGACGCCGAAGGAGACCCACGCGGCAATTGCGTCGGCGTTGCTGCGCCGGGGCATAGCGGTCTTCCTGGAGAAACCCATGGCCACCACGCTTGCCGACGCCGAGGCTCTGGTGCATACTGCGGAAGCCACCGGCACCTTGCTTATGGTGGGTTTTAATCGGCGGTACGCACCGGCGTACGAGGCGTTGCACAGGGAATGGGAGCATGATCCGCCCGAGGTGATGATTGCCGAGAAGAACCGCCCGGGCACCGAATATCGGGCCACGCTGGAAAACGCGATTCACATGATCGATCTGATGCGGTGGATCTGTGGCGAGGCACGCGACATCACGGCGTGGAGCCAGTTCGAGGACCGCTATTATGAGACGTCGTGTGTGGCACAGATCCGTTTTGCCCGGACTCTGGGTGTGTTGGTGGCCAACCGCTCATGCGGTCAGTGGATGGAGCGCGTGGCCACCTATGGCCGCGGCAAGAGCGTTCTGGTCGAGGCACCGGAGTCGGTGATGGTTGTCGACAACCGTCAAGGGCACGTCACCAACCTGACGCCGTTGTCCATGGGCTGGGCATCGGTTCATGACAGGCTGGGGTTCCGTCAGGAGGTAGAGCAGTTTCTGGTAGCGGTACAAACGGGTCAGCCCGTCCGGACGCCTGCCCGGGATGCGTTGGAGACGCACCGCTTAACCGACCGGATTTTGAGGGCCGCTGGTTTGCCCGATCTCAGCGTATGAAACTGGCCGGCCACACCATGGGGACACCTGAATACTCGGTGCCTGAGGCGCTGGACTTCTTCGCGCGGCTCGGCCTGGAAGGGGCCGAGGTCATTTGGCAGGAGAACTATCGGTGTGGCATCGATCCAGCGGCCAGCGAGGCGACGTTACGCGATCTTCGCCGCCATGCATCTCAGGCGGGTATTTCCATCGTTGCGATCACGCCTTACGAAGCGCGTTTCAACGACCTCGACCCGGCAGTCTGGCGCGCTTCCATCGACGCCTATACCCGCGCGCTCCACGGGGCGGCGGTGCTCGGCGCGCGGTGGGTGCGTCTGTATGGCGGTCGGTTTCTCCCGGGAGACGGCAAGTGGGACGAACGGTGGGCGCGGCTGGTTGAATCTCTGTGTGAACTAGGTGCGCGCGCACAACGCCTTGGCGTGGTCATCTGCGTGGAAAACCACTTTAATACCATGGCCGATACCGCAGCCCGCACTGCGGCACTGGTGCGCGCCGTCGATCATCCGCACGTGCGCGTTCTCTACGACCAAGCCAATCTGGGATTCATTGGGGCCGAGGCGTGGGAAGATGCGCTGGAGCGACTCGCGGGCCTCATCGCATATGTCCACGTGAAGGACTTTGTGTTTACTGACACGTCCCGTCCCTTCACGGCCAGAGACGTGAGCCACGTGGAACAGGAGGCGCGGATCGTCAGGTCCTGCGTTGTGGGTGACGGGATTGTCCCGTGGCCTGCGATTCTGGCCGGGCTGCGCCGGATGGGCTATGATGGTGTGCTGTCGCTGGAGTATGAACGTCGCTGGCACCCCGGTGACTTGCCGCCGGCAACCGAGGGGATGATGCGCAGTACGCAGCGGCTGCGGCAGTGGCTGAACAGATGAAGATTTCGGTTGTTACTGACGAGCTCAGCGACGATGCGGAGACTGCCTTGGAGCTGGCAGCGGAGCTGGGGATTCACGAGGTAGAGTTGCGTGGCGTGGGCGGTCGCCGGGTACCGCGGCTCGATCCGTATTGGCGCCGTCGGCTTCCACAGCTTTTGGACCGGTTCGGTATGCGAGTAGTGGCCATTTCCCCGGGGCTGTTCAAGATTCCACTCCCGGAGCCGGTGACCGAGGGCTTTCAGGTGCTTCGCTGGCAGGATCGGGAGGAGTGGGTGCGAGAGCGCCGACAATCAGCGGTGTGGGAGGATCATCGGACGACGCTATTAAAGGAGAGCCTGGCATTTGCTCACGAGCTGGGCTGCCGCCGCGTGATCGTGTTCGGTGTGGTGAAGTCGCCAGGTGCGGAGACCACGCCGCCCGTCGTGACAGAGGTCTTGAGGGAAGCTGCCAAGGCAGCGGAGCAGGCGGGGGTCACGCTGCTCCTGGAGAACGAACACATTTGTTGGGCGGATACAGGGGCGCGCACGGCCGCGCTGGTCCGCCAGATCGGGTCACCCGCATTGCAGGTGAACTGGGATCCGGGCAACGCCTTCGCTGCAGGGGAGTGCCCGTATCCGGATGGCTATGCCGCGGTGCGCGGTCTGGTTGGTCATGTACACGTCAAAGATGCGCGGCGGCACGTGTCCGGGCACATTGAGTGGGCAACCCACGGTGAGATCGACTGGCGGGGCCAAGTGAGCGCTCTGCTCGCCGATGGATATGACGGGTATCTCGTGATCGAGACCCACGTGCGACCCAAAATCGCGGCAGTGCGTGCGACCCTCCGGCGTCTGCAGGAGGCGCTGAGATGAAGTTCGGCATTCAGCCTACCGAAGGGGGCACGCTGACGGAGGAAGCTCTGGCTGAAGTGATTCATGCGGAGGAGATGGGTTTCGATTCGGTATGGCTTTCAGAACATCACGGAGTACAGGACCATTACTGGCCGTCGCCGTTGCTGATGCTGTCCGCGCTGGCCGCGCGGACCGAGCGCATTTTTCTGGGCACGAACGTCATCATCCTGCCTTTCTATCATCCGCGTCGAGTGGTCGAAGAGGCGGCGATGCTGCAGGCGCTGTCGCGAGGACGGTTCATCCTGGGTGTGGGCATGGGGTATCGGGAGGAGGAGTACGCCGCGTATGGCGTCTCCCTAACCGAGCGGGGGAGACGGTATGAGGAAGCGCTGGTGGCGATCCGCCATCTCATGAGGCAGGACGGTGCGGCGTTTCATGGCAGGTTCTTCCACTTGGCTCCTCTCGCTGTGGAGCCATGGGTGCCGTTCCCGGTGTGGGCCGGGGGGTGGGGACGGGAGAATCTTCGCCGAGCGGCAGTGTACGCCGATGCGTGGATTCCGGGGCCTGTCGCCGACCTCCGGCAGCTGATGGCATGCCGCGCCCAGTACGAGGAGTTCGTGCGTCGGGCTGGTGGAGATCCCGGGGCGCGGCCTCGAGTATTGACGCGCGAGCTGATCGTGGCTCCCACCAGGTCGAAGGCGTTGGCCGCCGCCGAACGTTACCTGCTGCCCATCTATCGGGATGAGTACGGAGGCGGCTGGCGACACCGACTGGTCCACCCCGATCAGGCGCATGACATGGAAGCACTCGGAACGGAGCGGTTTATCGTCGGGTCGCCTGAAGATGTTATCGCAGGCGTCAAATTCTTCGCCGAGCGGTTGGGCTGCGATCATCTCATTTTCCGGCTCTACGGCCCCCATACGCCCCACGCCTTTATCATGGAGGAGATCACTCTCCTGGGTACCGAGGTGCTACCGGCCTTCAAAACATCATAGCCGCGGTAGCAGCGCGTGATGACGGGTGAAAGCCCGGCGGGCGGGATGAAAGGCAGGTCGTTGTGGCCCGTATCCCGTGATGGCGGCGTGTGCGGGGTTCATGTGGAAGGTATCGCCGTGGGGGGCCGAGATCCCGAACTCCAGGCAGGCTTGGCTGACGTTGCACAGGGCGGCCGCGCGCTGGATGACGGTGAGGCGGTGTCGTAGTACACGCTCCTCGAGGGTCATCTGCCCACCCCTTCCCAAGGTCTTGATGGTACCAAAACCTCGGTTGGAGATTGGGCGATGGCCCTGCTGGTTTCACGACGGCCAAGCCCTCAAGTGCAAACACTTGCATTCCGACAGGACAGACTAGGGCGCATTGGGTGGGCGCTCGCTGCGGCCTGACTCCCGGGCCATGTCCACCAGAGGCTGCAGCAGCCGGGTGAACTCCATCGGGAAGATGAACTTGGTAGACGCGCCCTCTCCCAGGGCCTTGAGGGCCTCCAGGTACTGCAGGGTCATGGTCTTGCTGTCCACGTTGCGGGCCACCGAGTAGATCTTGTCCAGGGCCAGGGAGAAGCCCTCGGCCCGCAGGATGGCCGCCTGGCGGTCGCCCTCGGCCTTGAGGATGGCGGCCTGCTTTTCGCCCTCGGCCACCTTGATGGCCGCCTCCCGCTTCCCGTCGGCCTCGGTCACCAGGGCGCGGCGGTTGCGCTCCGCGGACATCTGCTTGGTCATCGCCTCCTGCACTTCGCGCGGGGGCAGGATTTCGCGGATCTCCACCGTGGTGACCTTGACCCCCCACCGCTCGGTGACCTCGTCCAGCTTGGCCCGCAGGACCTGGTTGATCTGCTCCCGCTTGGCCAGGACGTCGTCCAGGGAGATGTCGCCCACCACCGCCCGCAGGGTGGTGGTGGCGATCCCGCGGGCAGCCCCCGCGAAGTCGGCCACCTGGATGACCGACTTCTCCGGATCGAACACCTTGAAGTAGATCAGGAAGTCGATGTTGATGGGGGCGTTGTCCTTGGTGATGCAGGTCTGGGAGGGGATCTCCAGGAAGAACTCCCGCAGGTCCACCCACACCGCCTTGTCCACGATGGGGATCAGAAAGACCAGTCCGGGGCCCCGCTGGCCGATGGCCTTGCCCAGGCGGAACACCACCAGGCGCTGGTACTCCCGGACCACCTTGATGGCGGCGCTGATGATGGAAATGCCCACGATGATCGCCGCCACCGCCAGGGCGAACGTGGTCAGCACACCCGGCACGGCTGCACCTCCCCGGACCGGCTGTACGCGGCCCGGCCTGTTATTCTTCCGGGGGCGGGGGCGGGACTCCTACTGCCCGGGCAGGATCGCCCGGAGAGATGCGGGTCACCGGGGGGTGGGACGATGTACGTGATCGGGGTCGACCTGGGCGGCACCAAGATCCTGACGGCGCTGGTCGAGCCCTCCGGGGATGTGCGGGCGCGCCGGCGGGTGGCCACACCCCAGGCAGGGCCCGAGGCGGTGGTGGAGGCCATCGCCGCGACCGTCGAGGGAGTCCTGGCCGACGCCAGTCTGCCCCGCGCCGACTGCCTGGGGGTGGGGGTGGGAGCGCCCGGCCCCCTGGACCCGCAGACCGGCGTGGTCTACGAGCCGGCCAACCTTCCCGGGTGGCGCGACGTACCCCTGGCCGCCCTGCTGGCCGCGCGGCTGGGCCTGCCCTGCCACGTGGAAAACGACGCGAACGCCGCGGCCGTAGGCGAGTGGTGGGTGGGGGCCGGCCGGGGTGTCGCCGACCTGGTCTACATCACCGTCAGCACCGGCATCGGAGGAGGCATCATCCTGGGCCACCGCCTGGTGCAGGGCTGCAGCGGCACCGCCGGGGAGATCGGCCACACGGTGGTGGACCTGGACGGGCCGGTGTGCGGGTGCGGGCGGCGCGGGCACCTGGAGGCGCTGGCCTCCGGGCGCGCCATCGCCCGCATGGCCGCCGAGGCGGTGGCCGCGGGGCGCCCGACCTCCCTCGCGGCCCTGGGGGCGGACCCCGCGCGTCTGTCCGCCGAAGTCGTGGCCCGGGAGGCCGGCCGGGGCGACGCCGTGGCCCGCGAGATCTTCGAGCGGGCGGGGTTCTACGTGGGGGTGGGGGTGGCCAACCTGCTCAACCTTCTCAACCCCCGGCGGGTGGTGATCGGCGGAGGCGTGAGCAAGGCCGGGGCGTTGCTGCTGGACCCGGTGCGGCGGACGGCCCGCCAGCTCGCCTTCGAGCGCCCCGCGCGGGATGCGGAGATCGTGCCGGCGGCCTTGGGCGACGACGCCGGGGTCGTGGGGGCGGCGGCGGTGGTCCTGCAGCGGACGGGCGCCCTGGGGGTGCCGGGGGCGGAGGGGTGAGGGCGGGTCCTACCGTCCGGGGGAGGCGGCCGACGCCAGCGCGGCCAGGTCGATGCGGCGCTGCACGAAGTTGGTGTACACCTCGCCCCGGCGGAAAAAGGCGTTGTCCAGCACCATCAGGTGGAAGGGAATGGTGGTGGGCACCCCCGCGATCTCGAACTCCTGCAGCGCGCGCCGCATGCGGGCGATGGCCTCGGTCCGGTCGGCTCCCCACGCGATGACCTTGGCCACCAGAGAGTCGTAGTAGGGCGGGATGGTGTAGCCGGCGAAGGCGTGGGTGTCCACCCGCACCCCGGGCCCGCCCGGCGGCACGAACGCGGTGAGGGTCCCCGGCGCCGGGCGGAAGTCGTGGCGCGGGTCTTCGGCGTTGATCCGGCACTCGATGGCGTGCCCCCGGAACTCCACCTCCCCCTGGTGGAGGGTGAGGCGCTCCCCGGCGGCGATGCGGATCTGCCACTTGACGATGTCCACCCCGGTCACCATCTCGGTCACCGGGTGCTCCACCTGGATGCGGGTGTTCATCTCCATGAAGTAGAAGTGGCCGTCCCGGTCCACCAGGAACTCCACGGTGCCGGCGCCGGTGTAGTTGATGGCGTGGGCCGCGCGCACGGCGGCCTTGCCCAGGGCCCGCAGGAAGCGGTCGCGCAGGCCCGGCGGCGGCGACTCCTCCAGCAGCTTCTGGTGCCGCCGCTGGATGGAGCAATCCCGGGCCCCCAGGTGGATGATGTTGTGGTGGGCGTCGGCCAGGATCTGGACCTCGATGTGGCGGGGTTCCTCCACATACTTTTCCAGGTAGAGCTCGCCGCTGCCGAAGGCCGCCTCGGCCTCCGCCTGGGCCGTCTGCAGGGCCCGCCGCAACTCCTCCCGGGTGTGGACGATCCGCATTCCCCGCCCTCCCCCGCCGGCCGAGGCCTTGACGATCAGGGGAAAGCCCAGGGAGCGCGCCAGCTCCCACGCCTCCGCCTCGCTGCGCACGGGTCCGTCGCTGCCGGGGATGACCGGCACGCCGGCGGCCTTCATCCGCTGCCGGGCCGCCGCCTTGTTGCCCATGGCGGCGATGGCCTCGGGGGAGGGGCCGACGAAGGTGATGTTGACGTCCCGGCAGATCTCGGCAAAGTGCGGATTCTCGGCCAGGAAGCCGTACCCGGGGTGGATGGCGTCCACCCCCAGCAGCTCCGCCGTGCTCATGATGTTGGGAATGTTGAGGTAGGAGTCCGCCGCCGGCGGGGGGCCGATGCAGAATGCCTCGTCGGCCATCCGCACGTGCAGGGCCCCGCGGTCGGCCTCGGAGTAGACGGCCACCGTGCGGATCCCCAGCTCCCGGCACGCCCGGATGATCCGGACGGCAATCTCGCCCCGGTTGGCGATCAGCAGCTTACTGAACATCCCGCGGGCCTCCGCGCCGGGGCGGGGAGGGCCCCGGGGGCGGACCGCCGGCGCCGGGGGTCAGGCCCCGTCCGCCGACGTGTCCACCAGCATCAGGGTCTGCCCGTACTCCACGGGGGCGGCGTTCTCCACCAGGATGCGGGCGATCCGGCCCCGGACCTCGCTCTGGATCTCGTTGAACAGCTTCATGGCCTCGATGATGCACACCGTCTGGCCCGGCTCCACCAGGTCTCCCTCGCTGACGAACGGCGGCGCGTCGGGGCTGGGGGCGCGGTAAAAGGTGCCGACCATGGGGGCGGTGATGGCCACCAGGTGGTCGGGCTCCGCCGCCGGCAGCGCTCCGCCCGCCGGTGCGGGGGCGGGTGGGCCGGCCGGCGCCGCGGGCGCCTTGGGTGTCGCCGCGGCCGCCTTCTTGACCGAAATCCGCAGGGTGGGCGACTGGACCTCCAGCTCGGCGATGTCGGCCGCCTCGCTGGCGATCTGGATCACCGCCCGGATCTGGTCGAGGTCGAGCCGGGAATCCTCGCTCACGCCATCCTCCCCTCTTCCCTCTTCCCTCGTCCCTGTTCCTTCTTCCTGCCCCTCACGGCGCCACCTCCACCACCCGGCCCATCCGGCGGTACTTGGCGTACCGGCGCTCCAGCAGGACCTCCACCGGCGTCTGCCGGAGCGCCGGCAGGTGGCGGCCCAGGGCGTCCCGCACCGCCACCACCGCCGCATCGGGATCGGCGTGGGCGCCTCCGGGAGGTTCCGGGACCACCTCGTCCACCACCCCGAGGGCCAGCAGATCGGTGGCGGTGAGCCGCAGGGCGGCCGCCGCGTCCTCGGCCCGGGAGGCGTCGTGCCACAGGATGGCGGCGCACCCTTCGGGGGAGATCACGGTGTACACGGCGTGCTGAAGCATCAGGATCACGTCGCCCACCCCGATGGCCAGGGCGCCGCCGCTGCCGCCTTCGCCGGTGATCACCACCAGGATGGGGGTGCGCAGGCGGCTCATCTCCTGGATGTTGCGGGCGATGGCCTCGGCCTGGCCGCGCTCTTCGGCTTCGTCCCCCGGGTACGCTCCGGGAGTGTCGACGAAGCTGAGAACCGGATAGCGGAACTTCTCCGCCAGGCGCATGGCCCGCAGAGCCTTGCGATAGCCTTCCGGATAGGGCATCCCGAAGTTGCGGGCCACGTTTTCCCGGGTGTCCTTTCCTTTATTGTGGCCCACCACCACCACCGGCTCCCCGTCGAACCGGGCCAGGGCGGCCAGCAGCGCCGGGTCGTCCCGGTAGAGGCGGTCGCCGTGCAGTTCCATGACGTCGGTGAACAGGCCCGCCAGGTAGTCCACCAGCCGCGGCCGCTGGGGGTGGCGGGCCAGCTGGACCACCTGCCAGGGGGTGAGGGGACCCGCGGGCGGTCCGTCCCGGTCCGGGGGGAGGGAGGTCATGGATGCGCGGGGGCCGGTTCCGGCGGAGCCGCCCGGGGAGCTCCGAAGAAGGACAGCAGCCGCGCCAGGGTGGACCGCATCTCCGCCCGCGGCACCACCATGTCGATCAGCCCCTTCTGCAGGCAGAACTCCGCCGTCTGGAAGTCGTCGGGCAGCCGCCGGCGGATGGTCTGCTCGATGACCCGGCGGCCGGCGAACCCGATCAGCGCCCCCGGTTCGGCCAGGATGACGTCTCCCAGGAACGCGAACGAGGCGGTCACCCCGCCGGTGGTGGGGTCGCACAGGACCGAGATGTACGGGATCCCGGCGTCGTGGAGGCGCCCGACGGCGGCGCCGGTCTTGGCCAGCTGCATGAGGGACAGCACGCCCTCCTGCATGCGGGCGCCGCCCGACGCCGAAAAGACGATCAGTGGCAGCCGCGACTCCCGCGCCCGCTCGGCGGCCCGGGCCACCTTCTCGCCCACCGCCGAGCCCATGGACCCCCCCATGAAGAAGAAGTCGAGCGCACCCACCACCGCCCGCCAGCCCTCGATGGTTCCCTCGCCCGTCAGGACCGCCTCGGCCCGGCCCGTGCGGGCCCGGGCTTCGGCGAGTTTGGCCGCGTAGCCCTCAAAGGCCAGGGGGTCGGTGGAGGTGAGCCCGGCGTCGTACTCCCGGAAGCTGCCGGGGTCCAGGGTGATCTCCAGGCGTTCGGCCGCCGACAGGCGGTGGTGGTACCCGCACCGGGGACACACCCGCAGGTGGCGCTCCAGTTCCTTGCGGTAGACGAGTTTCTGGCACCGGGGGCAGCGGGCCCACAGGCCCGCCGGCATCTCGCGGCGCTGGAGGGATCCATACTTGGGGCGGCGCAACCAGTTCAGCACGGTGCGCGACGGTCACCGAAGGTGGTTTGATTATATCCCAGGCTCCCGAGGCCCGGCAAACACCCGCCCGCACTCTGTGCTCTCTTCCTCTTTCCCCGTTCCCTCTTCCCTCGTTGTTATAATGGATGCGTCCTCACGGGAGGGTGACACCATGAGACTGTCCGCAACGCCGGGAAGCCTGCTGGTCGTCCTGCTGGCCGCCGCCGTGGTGGGCGGAGGCCTGGGCTCGGCGGTCCTGCCCCGCTACGTGGGAGGCGCCGTCGCCCCCGCGCCGCCCGCGGCTCCTCCCGCTCCCGCGGCCGCGCAGGCTCCCCCGCCGCCCGCGGCGGGATCGGCGGGCCTGCTGGCCGAGGAGGCGGCCATCATCCGGGTGGTGGAACGCGTGCGGCCGGCGGTGGTCAACATCGACACCGTGGCCCAGGTGCAGACCTTCTTCGGCGTGTTTCCGCAGGAAGGCGCCGGGTCGGGCGTGATCGTCAGCGAGGACGGCTACATCCTGACCAACAACCACGTGGTGGAGGGCGCCCAGCAGATCCGGGTCACCCTGCTGTCGGGGCGGACGTTCGCCGCGCGCGTGGTGGGCACCGACCGGTTCAGCGACCTGGCGGTGGTGAAGGTCACCACCCCTGAGCGCCTGCCGGCCGCGCAGCTGGGCCACTCCAGCACCCTGCGGGTCGGCCAGCTGGCCATCGCCATCGGCAACCCCTTCGGGCTGGGGCACACGGTCACCGTGGGGGTGATTTCCGCCCTCAACCGCAGCATCCAGGTGCCGGGTCTCGTCATCGAGAACCTGATCCAGACCGACGCGGCCATCAACCCCGGCAACAGCGGAGGGGCCCTGGTGGACAGCAGCGGGGCGGTCATCGGCATCAACACGGCCATCGTGCCCCAGGCCCAGGGCATCGGGTTTGCCATCCCCATCGACAGCGCCCGGGCCATCATGGACCAGCTCATCCGCAGCGGGCGGGTCATCCGCCCCTACGTGGGTGTGGTGTGGGGCGGGGACGTGGACCGCAGCATCGCCCGCCAGTACAACCTGCCCGTGGATCACGGGGTGATCGTGCGGGACGTGGATCCGCGGGGGCCGGCGGCGGCGGCGGGCATCCAGCCGGGGGACATCATCGTCGCCGTGGACGGGCGGCCGGTGGCCAACTGGAACGACTTCATCCGGGAGCTCTTCACCCGCCGCCCGGGCGACCGGGTGCGCCTGGACATCGTCCGGGACACCTCGCGGCGCACCGTCGAGGTGATCCTGGCGCAGAGGCAGTGACCACCTACACCTATCAGGCCGCCAGGCAGCAGGCGCTGGACGCGGTGCGGGCCGCGCTGGACAGCCTCGCGCCCGGGGCGGCCGCCGACCTCTCCCTGCCGGCGTCCGTGCCGCCGGCGGGCGTGGCGGCCGATCTGGCCGTGCCCTGCTTCGCCCTGGCCGCGCGCCTGCGGCAGCCGCCCGCGGAGGTGGCGCGCCGTCTGGCCGAGGCGGTTGGGGCGGGCCCGCTGGTGGCCGAGGCGCGGGCCGAGGGCGGGTACCTCAACATCGCCTTCGACCGTCCGCCGGTGGCCCGGGGCGTGCTGGACGAACTGGCCGCCCTGGGCGGCCGCTACGGCAGCACCGACGCCGGAGGCGGGCGCGCCGTGGTCATCGACTACTCCTCGCCCAACGTGGCCAAGCCCATGTCGGTGGGGCACCTGCGGTCCACCATCATCGGCGACGCCCTGTACCGGCTGTTTGCCTTCACCGGCTACCGCCCGGTGGGGGTGAACCACATCGCCGACTGGGGAACCCAGTTCGGCAAGCTCCTGTATGCCTTCCTGACGTGGGGGGATCGGGAGGCCTACCGGCGCGACCCCCTGCGGGAGCTGCTGCGGGTGTACGTGCAGTTCGAGCGCGAGGCCGAGCGGGACGCGTCCCTGGAGGAGCGGGGACGCGAGTGGTCCCTGCGGCTGGAGCAGGGGGACCCCCAGGCCCGGGCCCTGTGGCGCGAGTTCGTCGACCACAGCCTGGCCGCCTTCAACCGCATCTACGATCTGCTGGAGGTGCGGTTCGACCACGTGCTGGGCGAGAGTTTCTACGCCGACAAGGTGGGCGAGGTCATCGAGATGGCGCTCCGGGCCGGGGTGGCGGTGGAGGACGAGGGGGCGCTCATCATCCGCCTGGACGACGTGGGCATCTCGACCCCGCTGGTGCTGCGGCGGCGGGACGGCGCCACCCTGTACGTCACCCGGGACCTGGCCGCCGCCATCTACCGCATCCGCACGTGGAATCCCGTCCAGCTGATCTACGTGGTGGGCAGCGAGCAGCGGCTGCACTTCCAGCAGCTGTTCGCCGCCCTGCGCAAGCTGGGGTTCACCCAGGTCACCTACGCCCACGTGGACTTCGGCCTCATCACGCTGCCCGAAGGCCGGATGAGCACCCGCCGGGGCCGGGTGGTGTTCCTGGAGGACGTGCTTTCGGAGGCCATCGCCCGCGCCCGGGCGCTGGTGGACGCCAAGAACCCCGAGCTGCCCGAGGACGAACGGGCCGAGGTCGCCCGGATCGTGGGCATCGGCGCCCTCAAGTACGCCGACCTGTCCCAGAACCGGGTCAAGAACATCACCTTCGATTGGGACCGCATGCTGTCCCTGGAAGGGGACAGCGCCCCCTACCTGCAGTACACCTACGTGCGGGCCCGCGGCATCCTGCGCCGGGGCGGCGCCGAGGCCCTGGAGGGGCCGTTCGACCCCCGGGTGGCGGAGGGGGCCCGGGAGTGGGCGCTGCTGCGGTCCCTGGGGCGGTTTCCGGACGTCGTGTGGGAGGCCACCCACACCTACTCGCCGCACCTGGTGGCCAACCACCTGTACGATCTCGCCCAGGCGTTCCACGCCTTCTACCACGAGGTTCCGGTGCTGCAGACCCCCGACCCGGGACTGCGGGCCACCCGGGTCAGGCTGGTGGCGGGGGTGGCCACCGTCATGCGGACGGGACTGGGGTTGCTGGGGATCCGGGTGCCCGAGCGGATGTGAGGAGGCCTCCGGTAGGGTATAATACATGGCGTAAGGTGGTGGCCCGGCAGGGATTCGGGCAGGGTGCAGCGAACCCGGTTCCCCGGTTCTGGACCAGATTCCCCGATCATCCGATGGTTGTGACGCCGCCGGCCTGCCCCGGCCTGTGAATCCGCACACGCCTGGAGGGCGGTGAACCGCAGGTCGGCGCGCGGTGCCTGTCGCCGTTTTCCCCACAGGACGGCCGATGAGGTTGACATCACCGATGACCACGCAGGTGCGGAGGGGAGTGCGGGTGGCGCTGGCGGCGGGCCTGGTGGCGGTCCTGGCCGCCCCGACGGCCTGGGCGGCGATCTTCACCGACATCCTGGGGCTGCCGGCCCAGCGGGCGATCGAGCGGCTGGCCGCCCGGGGCATTGTCCGGATCCCGCCCGACGGGAAGTTCAACCCCTCGGCGACGGTGCCCCGAGTGGAGTTGGCCGTGCTGATCTCGCGGGCTCTGGGGCTGTCAGGGCAGGGGGTGTCCCTGCCGGCGTTCGCCGACGCCGGCGAGATCCCCCCCGAGGCCCGGTCCGCGGTGGCGGCCGTCACCAACCTGGGGACCGTCTCGCCGGCCCGGGTGGAGGTGCGCAAGGGCGCGGTGGTGTACACGTTCTCCACCGACAAGACCCTGTACGGACCCGCCGAGACCATCGAATTGAGGTTCACCATTACCAACACCGGAAAGGAGAACGTCACCTTCGAGTACGCCACCTCGCAGCTGTACGACTTCATCATCACCGACGCCCGGGGGACCGAGGTGGCCCGGTGGTCGCTGGGGCGAGCGTTCCTGCCCCTGTCCGGCCCGGTGACCCTGGCCGCGGGCAAGTCGTTCGAGTACGTGACCCGCTGGAAGCAGCTGGACCAGAACGACGAGCCGGTGCCGCCGGGCCGCTACCGGATGACCGCCGTCCAGACCACGGTGCGGGACCCCACGGCGCTGTCCCTGGTCCTGCACCGGGGCGTGCTGCCCGGATACCCCGACAACACGTTCCGGCCCCGGGCGGAGGTCACCCGGGCCGACCTCGCCGCGGTGATGGTCCGCCTGCTGGGGTGGGGGGAGGTCTCCGCCCGCCCTCTGGCGGTGGCGGACGCGGCGGAGGTCCCCGAGTCCGTGCGGGGGGAGGTGGCGGTGGCCGTGGAGCGGGGCGTGGTGCCCCCGCGGGCCGACGGCACCTTCCAGCCCCAGCGGCCGGCCACCCGGGCGGAGGTCGCCTGGGCCCTGGACAAGTTGATGGACACCCTGCAGCGGTACGACTTCTCCCGGGGGATCCTCAAGGACATCCGGGTGGGGACGCCGACGCTGATGGTGATCGAGGACCCCTCCCGGGCCCAGCGGACCTACCGGGTGGCGCGGGCCCACGCCGTCTACCGGAATAACGCGCCCGCGCAGCTCGCGGACCTGCGCCCCGGGGACCAGCTGCTGTTCCTGAAGGTGGGGGATGCGGGCGACGTGGCCTACATCGAGGCCACCGGCCCCTAGGAGGAGGCGCCCATGAAGTTCTTCCTGGATACCGCCAACCTGGAGGAGATCCGCACCGCCCACCGGTGGGGCATCCTGGATGGGGTGACCACCAATCCCACCCTGGTGGCCCGGGAGGGCAAGGACTACCGGACCGTGGTGCGGGAGATCGCCGCCGTCACCGACGGCCCCATTTCGGTGGAAGCCACCACCGACCGGGCCGAGGAGATGATCGCCCAGGGGCGGGAGTACGCCACGTGGGCCCCGTCGGTGGTGGTGAAGGTGCCGGCCACCACCGAGGGGATCATGGCGGCCGCCGCCCTGACCCGGGAGGGTATCCGGGTGAACGTGACCCTGGTCTTCTCGGTCAACCAGGCCCTGCTGGCGGCCCGGGCCGGCGCCTACTTCGTGAGCCCCTTCGTGGGGCGCCTGGATGACGCGGGCCACGAGGGCATGCAGGTGGTGCGCGACGTGGTGCAGGTCTACCGGACCTACGGCTTTTCGACCCAGGTCCTGGCGGCCAGCCTGCGCCACCCCCTGCACGTGACCCAGGCGGCCCTGGCCGGGGCCCACATCGCCACCATGCCCTTCAAGGTGGCCGAGATGCTGTTCACGCACCCTCTGACCGAAGCGGGTCAGGAGCGGTTCCTGGCCGACTGGCGCGCGCTGCAGGCCGCCCTGGCCCAGCGGCGGACGCCGGTGTAGGTCGTCTACCGCCGGCGACCGCAGGGGTATACAGGCACGCGGAGGTGGATGGGCAGTGTCTGCCATCGCCGAACTGGAGGCCAAGACGCTGGACGAGCTCCAGGAGATGGCCCGGGAGCTCAACATCGCCAACTTCCGGCGCTACCGCAAACAGGAGTTGATCATGCGCATCCTGCAGGCCCAGACCGAGCAGTCGGGGTTGATGCTGCGCTCGGGCATCCTGGAGATCATGCCCGAGGGCTACGGCTTCCTGCGCACCAGCGGGTACCTGCCCGGCCCCGAGGACATCTACGTCTCCCCCTCCCAGATCAAGCGGTTCGGCCTGCGGGTGGGGGACGAGGTCCTGGGCCAGGTCCGGCCTCCCAAGGACAACGAGAAGTACTATGCCCTCCTGCGGGTGGAGGCGGTCAACGGGCTGGACCCCGAGCAGGCCCGCACCCGCCCCGACTTCGAGAAGCTCACCCCCGTCTTCCCCTACGAGCGCATCAAGCTGGAGACCAACGGGGACATCACCACCCGCATGGTGGATCTGTTCGCGCCCATCGGCAAGGGCCAGCGGGCCATGATCGTCTCCCCGCCCAAGGCCGGCAAGACCACCCTGCTGAAGAAGATCGGCCAGGCCATCGTGGCCAACTACCCCGAGATCTACGTGATCGTGCTGCTGCTGGACGAACGGCCCGAGGAGGTCACCGACATGCGGCGGTCGGTGGAGGCGGAGGTTGTGGCCTCCACCTTCGACCGCCCCCCGGAGGAGCACATCCAGGTGGCCGATCTGGTCCTGGAGAGGGCCAAGCGGCTGGTGGAGGGCGGCCGGGACGTCGTCATCCTGCTGGACAGCCTGACCCGGTTCGCCCGCGCCAACAACCTGGTGATCCCGCCGTCGGGCCGGACTCTGTCGGGCGGCCTGGACCCGGCGGCCCTGCACCGGCCCAAGCGCTTTTTCGGCGCCGCCCGCAAGATCGAGGAGGGGGGCAGCCTGACCATCGTGGCCACGGCCCTCATCGACACCGGCAGCCGCATGGACGACGTGATCTACGAGGAGTTCAAGGGCACGGGCAACATGGAGCTGCACCTGAACCGCAAGCTGCAGGAGCGGCGCACCTTCCCGGCCATCGACATCAAGATGAGCGGCACCCGCCGGGAGGAGCTGCTGCTGACCGAGGATGAGCTGCGCAAGGTGTGGGTCCTGCGCAAGAGCCTGGAGCAGCTGGACACGGTGGCCATGACCGAGCTGATCCTGGACCGGCTGCGCAAGACCCCCACCAACCAGGCGTTCCTGCGGTCCATCGTCAAGAGCTCCGAGGAAGACCTGCAGTAGCTGTCCGTCGCCCCGTCTAGGGCACCCGGCCACCGGGCAGGATTTCAGTGCCCCGAGGCGAATCCGGAGGGGCAGATACACCGGCACAGGCGGGCTGGCAGGATGCGGCTGTGCCGCCCTCTGACACACTCCCTCGGCAGGACGGGCTGGACGCGGGTGAGCGATGCGGGCGACGGCGCGGCGATACTGGGGTGGGCTCCTGCTGGTGGGTGCACTGCTCCTCCCCGGATTTGGCGCCTCCGGCGTCGACCTCACCTGGTCCGGTCCTCCGCCTGAGTTTCCATTCCTGGAGACCGTCACGGCCCGCAACCAGGGGCTGCAGAAGCTGTCGGCCATTGCCCCGGCCCTCACCCTGACCCCTCCCCTGCCGTCGGCCGCTGCGATGCGCCCCTCCCCGCAGGAGGAGGCGGTGGACGCGTCCCGCGCCGTCGCCACCGCCGCCGGCCTGGAGGGTCAGACGGTGGTGGTTGTCCGGGAAGGGCAGACGCTGTGGGAGATCGCGCGCGCCCACGGGGTGGCGGTGGAGGCCCTGGCCGCCGCCAACGGAATCGGAGACGAGGACGTCATCCACGTCGGCCAGCGGCTGGTCATCCCTGGCGCGTCTGCGGCGGCGCCGGCGGCGGGACGTCCCGCGCGCCCGGCGTCCCGACCCCGTGGCGGGCGCTCGGTGACGGTGGTGGTGGAGTCCGGCCAGACCCTGTGGGACCTGGCCCAGACGTACGGGGTCCCGGTGGACGCCATCGTGGAGGCCAACGGCCTGTCGGGCGACCTGATCCGGCCCGGGCAGCGCCTGGTGATCCCCGGCGTGGCGGCCGGTGCGCCCCGGAGGGTGGCGGCCGCCTCCCGCCCCCCCGGCGCAGTCAGCATCGCCCGGGGATTCCTCTGGCCGGCCCGGGGAAGCCTGCGGTCGCGCTTCGGGTGGCGGTGGCAGCGGCACCACGACGGCATCGACATCGCGGCTCCCTACGGGACCCCCATCTACGCGGCCAAGGCCGGGCGGGTGGTCTTCGCCGGCTGGTACTACGGCTACGGCCGCACCGTCATCCTCGACCACGGCAACGGCGTGACCACCCTCTACGGCCACGCCAGCCGCCTGCTGGTGCGCGTGGGCGACCAGGTGGACGCCGGACAGCCCATCGCCCTGGTGGGGTCCACCGGGTATTCCACCGGCCCCCACCTGCATTTCGAGATCCGCGTCCGCGGCCGCCCCCTGGACCCCCTCAAGTACCTCTAGCTGCGGAGGCGCATCGCGCTTCGCCGGTTCCCGATCCCGGCCGTGTTGCCCGTCCCCGCCGGGCGTGGTACAATGCCTCGGCGTGCGGGCGGCCGGGACGCCGCTCCCCGAGGTGATCGTCGATGAAGAAGGGCATTCATCCTCCGTACTACCAGGCCACGGTGGTGTGCGCCTGCGGGAACACCTTCGTCACCGGGTCCACCAGGCAGATGATCCGGGTGGAGATCTGCTCCCGCTGCCACCCGTTCTTCACCGGACAGCGCAAGTTCGTGGACGCCGAAGGCCGCGTGCAGAAGTTCGCCAGGAAGTACGGGATGAAGGTGTAAAGAAGGGAAAAGGGAAGAGGGAAAAGGGAAAGGGAAGAGGGAAAAGGGGAACGGCTGAGGGCATGAGCGGGTGCAGGGGAAGGGGAGGAGTCTCTCCCCTTCTTTGT
>JAVHLZ010000019.1:0-15074 GCA_031081675.1 Armatimonadota bacterium | reverse complement strand
AAAGGGAAGAGGGAAAAGGGAAAGGGAAGAGGGAAAAGGGGAACGGCTGAGGGCATGAGCGGGTGCAGGGGAAGGGGAGGAGTCTCTCCCCTTCTTTGTGTTGTGGGGGGGATGGTGGCCCTCGCCGCGGCGGCCGGGTGGGCGCAGGCGGTGCCGGAGGTTCCCGGCTGGCGCGGGGTGGCCACCCCCCACCTGTGGCTGTACGTGGTGGACGGCACGCCGGGCGCCCGCGACGCCTCCGCGGTGGCGGCGGCCCTGGACCCTCTGGTCGCGCGCCTGTCGGAGGCGCTGGGTCGGCCGGCGCGGGTGGTCTATCCCCTGTATCCCTCGGTGGACGCGTTCCGCGCGGACTGGTGGCGGTTTGCCACGCCGCCGGCCGCGGATGCGGTGCACGGGTGGGGAGCGGTCTACCGGGGAGATCCCGCAGACCTGTCTGTCCACCTGCTGGCCCGCTCTCTGGCCGCGGCGGCGCTGGGGGACGCCATCCCGCTGCTGCGGTGGGGTGTGGCCGAGGCCCTGGGCGACCGGGCGGTGGGGGCGGACCCGCACGCGCACGTGGCCGCGCTGCGGGCCGCCGGCCAGCCGCTGCCCGCGGTGGCGCGGATCCTGTCGCCCGTGGAGTTCGGGCACGCGCTGCCCTGGAGCTATCCGGTGGCCGTGTCGTTCGTGGCCGACCTGATCGACCGGTACGGGGCGCGCCGGACCGCGCAGTTCGCCCGCGCCGTCGGGTACCGCTACGTCGACCTGCCGGAGATCTTCCGGGACGCCTTCGGCACATCCCTCGACGACGCCGTCGCGGCATGGGAGGAGCGCGTGCGCCGCGCGCCGGCTCCCGCCGTGGACCCGCACGCCTATGCCCTGGCCGCCCGGCTGGTCTATGGGGTGGGGCTGGCCCGCCCCCCGGCTGCGGTGATGCTGGAACCGGCGGGAGCGGACGTGGTCGTAGCGGCTGCCAAGGCGGCCGCCGCCCTGCGGCGGCTGGACGTGCCGGCGGCCGCCGCGCTTGCGGAGGCCGCCCACCGGACCCAGGCCGAGGCCCGCGCGCGGCAGGCGCTGCGCCGGACGGTGGCCCGGGGCCTGCCGGCCGCGGTGGCGGCAGTGCCGGTGGCCCTGGCCCTCCTGTGGCTGGTCTGGCCCGCGGTGCGCAGCCGGCTGGCCGACCGGCGGGCCGCGCCTCCGGCGGCGCGGGCGGGCCGCTCGGCGCGGTGACGGAAGGGGGGGGTCAGAGTGGACGGCGCAGCCGGGCGCATCGAGGTCATCTGCGGCAGCATGTTCAGCGGCAAGAGCGAAGAGCTGATCCGCCGGGTGCGGAGGGCGCAGATCGCCCGCCAGCGCGTGCAGGTGTTCAAGCCGGCGCTGGACGACCGCTACGGCCGGCGCCAGGTGGCGTCCCACGACGGCGCCCGGATGGACGCGATCCCGGTGGCCCGCAGCGAGGAGATCCTGCGGGCCCTGGACAGGGACACCACGGTGGTGGCCATCGACGAGGCCCAGTTTCTGGACGACCGTCTGCCCGAGGTGGTCCGGACCCTGGCCGACCGCGGGATCCGCGTCATCGTGGCCGGGCTGGACATGGACTTTCGCGGTGAACCCTTCGGGCCGATGCCGCACCTGCTGGCCATCGCCGAGGCCGTGGACAAGCTGACGGCCATCTGCATGGTGTGCGGGGCGCCCGCCACCCGGACCCAGCGCCTGATCAACGGCCAGCCGGCCCGGTACACCGACCCGGTGATCCTGCTGGGCGCCCAGGAGGTGTACGAGGCCCGCTGCCGCCGCCACCACGTGGTGGCGCGCTGATCTCCCGGGAAGGGGGCGGCAGGCAGGGGAACGCGCGGGGTTTATAATCAGAACGGGAGAAGGGCGTGAGGCCTGAAGAAGGTTGTTCCCTCTTCCTTCTTCCCTCTTCCTTCTTCCCTGTGACTTATGAGCGTCGATCGGTCAGCGTGGATCACCAAACTGGAGGCCCTGGCCGCCCGCCACGACGAGCTGCTGGCGGCGCTGGCCGACCCGCAGGTCCTCAGCGACCCCGCCCGCCTGCAGCAGGTGGCCCGGGAGCGGGCGTTGCTGGAGGAGGCGGTGGCCCTGTACCGGGAGTACCAGCGGGTGAGCCGGGAAGTCGACGAGGCCGCGGCGATGGCCCGCGAGGAGCGGGACCCCGAGATGCGGGACCTCGCCCGGGCCGAGGAGGCGAGGCTGCGCGCGCGCCTGCAGGAGCTGGAGTCCCGCCTGCGGGAGATGGTGACCCCCCGGGATCCGCTGGCCGAGCGGAACATCATCATGGAGATCCGGGCGGGCGCCGGCGGCGAGGAGGCCAGCCTGTTCGCCGCGGACCTGTTCCGGATGTATGCGCGCTTCGCGGAACGCCACGGCTGGAAGGTGGAGGTCCTGGAGAGCAGGCCCAGCGCCCTGGGCGGGTTCAAGGAGATCATCCTGGCGATCCAGGGGCGCGGGGCGTACCGGCGCCTGCGGTACGAAAGCGGCGTGCACCGGGTACAGCGGGTTCCGGTGACCGAGTCCTCCGGGCGCATTCACACCTCCACGGCCACGGTGGCCGTCCTGCCCGAGGCCGAAGAGGTGGACGTGCAGATCCGCCCCGACGAGATCGAGGTGGAGACCTTCCGCGCGGGCGGGGCCGGGGGCCAGAACGTCAACAAGGTGGAGACGGCGGTCCGCGTGCGCCACCTGCCCACGGGCCTGGTGGTGGCCTGCCAGGACGAGCGGTCCCAGCACCAGAACCGGGAGAAGGCGCTGCGGATCCTGCGGGCCAAGCTGCTGGAGATGGAGGTGCAGCGCCGCCAGCAGGCCCTGGCCCAGCAGCGCCGCCAGCAGGTGGGCACGGGAGAGCGCAGCGAGAAGATCCGGACCTACAACTTCCCCCAGAACCGGGTTACCGACCACCGGATCGGCCTGTCGCTCCACCGGCTGGACGCGGTCCTGGACGGCGACCTGGACGAGCTCATCGACGCCCTGGAGGCCGCCGAACTGGCGGTCCACTGAGACACGAGGGAAAAGGGAAGAGGGAAGAGGGGGTACCCTCTCCCGGTTCCCTGCCGCCCGCGCACGTGTCCCGCGAGCATGAGGGTCCGCGAGGCGTACCTGCGGGGACGGGAGCACCTGGCCGCCAGCGGGAGCGAAGAGGCGGCGCTGGAAGCGGAGGTGCTCCTGCGCCACGCCCTGGGCACCGACCGCACCGGCCTGTACACCCGCTGGGAGGCGGAGCTGCCCGGGGAGGCGTGGGAGCGCTACCGCGACTACCTGGACCAGCGGGCCCGCGGCCGGCCGGTGGCGTACATCGTCGGCCGGCGGGAGTTCTGGGGGCTGGCCTTCGCCGTAGACGAGAGGGTACTGATCCCCCGCCCGGAGACGGAGAGCCTGGTCGAGGCGGTTCTGGAGGAGCTGGCCGGGGTGGAGGCGCCCGTCGTGGTGGACGTGGGCACCGGCAGCGGGTGCGTGGCCGTCAGTCTGGCGGTGGCCCTGCCGCGGACCACGGTCTGCGCCACCGACATCTCTCGGGACGCCGTGGAGGTCGCCCGGGCCAACGCCGCACGCCACGGGGTCGCCGACCGGGTGGTGGTGCTGGCCGGCGACCTCCTGCAGCCCCTGCCCGCGTCGCTCCGGGGCCGGGTGGACGCCGTGGTGAGCAACCCTCCGTACATCCCCGCCGCCCGCTGGCAGGCCCTGCCCGTCCAGATCCGGGACTACGAGCCCGCCGTGGCGTTGGTGGCCGGCCCGGCGGGAACCGAGATCCACGCCCGCCTCATCGCCGCCTCGGCCGACTGGCTGGCCCCCCGCGGCGTGCTGGCCCTCGAGGTGGCTCCCGACCAGGCGGAGGACGTGGCCGCCCTGGCGCGGGAATCCGGCCGCTACCAGTCGGTGCGGGTCCGCCGCGATGGCGGGGGCGCGCCGCGGGTGGTGGTGTGCCGGCGGGCCGCGGCGGCAGAGGCGGCCGGGCAGCGCAGGGAGGGGCGGGGGGCGGGCGAAACAGAGTAGGGGGCGATGTCCTACTACCGGGTCACCTTTTCGAACCTCCGCGATCTCGACATCCGCCCGATTCCCATCATCCGCGTGGCCGAGGACACCCGGCCGCCCCGGCGCGCGGTCCAGGCCCTGCGGGAGGGCCAGGTGATCGTGTACCCGACCGATACCGTCTACGGCCTGGGCTGCCGCATCGACGACGAGCGGGCGGTGCGCCGGATCTTCACCATCAAGAACCGCCCGCCCACGGACCCCTTGCCCGTGCTGCTGGCGGACGCGGAGCAGGTGGCCGAGTATGCGCGGGAGGTGCCCGAGCGGGTGCGGCGGCTGATGGCCCGCTTCTGGCCGGGGCCCCTCACTCTGATCCTGCGGCGGTCGGCCCGGGTGCCCCCGGTGGTGACCGGCGGGGCCGACACGGTGGCCCTGCGGGTGCCCAACCATCCGATTCCCCGGGCCCTGGTGCGGGAGGCGGGCGTGCCCATCGTGGGCACCAGCGCCAACTCCCACGGCATGCCCGCGCCGGTGACGGCGCAGCTGGCGGTCTTCGACCTGGGCGACCGGGTGGACCTGGTCCTCGATGGAGGACGCACCCCTCTGGGGAGGGAGTCCACGGTGGTGGACCTGACGGGGCCGGAGCCCCGGATCATCCGCGAAGGCGCGATCCCGGCCGCGGAGCTGGGGCTGTGAAGATCGCCGTCGCCAGCGACCACGCGGGCTACCGGCTCAAGGAGGAGATCAAGCTCCTCCTGCGGGAGATGGGGCATGAGGTGCGGGACTTCGGCACCCACTCCGATGACCCGGTGGACTACCCCGACTTCGTGGTGCCTGCGGCGGAGGCCGTCAGCCGCGGAGAGTGCGACCGGGGCATCGTGGTGGGCGGGTCCGGCAACGGCGAGGCCATCGTGGCCAACAAGGTGCCCGGCATCCGCGCGGCCCTCTGCCACGACACCACCACCGCGCGGCTGAGCCGGGCCCACAACGACGCCAACGTCCTGGCCCTCGGGCAGCGCATCACCGGCAGCGAGGTCGTCCGGGATATCGTCCGGGTGTGGCTCCAGACGCCCTTCGAAGGCGGCCGCCACCAGCGGCGCCTGGAGAAGATTGCCGCGGTGGAGAGCCGCTGGAGCCGTGCGGGGGTGGCGGCGCCGCCGGCGACGCGCGCCGCAGGCCGCCGGCGGAAGACCCCGTAGCCCCCGCGCGGTCCACCGGCGAGGCCACCCGGGAGGAGGTGGGTGATGGCCAGCGGCAAGGTGTACGTGTTCGACCACCCGCTGATCCTGCACAAGCTGACCATCCTGCGGGACAAGCGCACGGGTCACAAGGAGTTCCGGGAGCTGGTGGAGGAGATGGCGATGCTCATGGCCTACGAGGTGACGCGGTCCCACCCGACCCGCGAGGTGGAGGTGGAGACGCCGCTCGCCCGGGCCACGGGGCGCAGCATCGCCGGCCAGGAGATCGCCGTGGTGCCCATCCTGCGGGCGGGGCTGGCCATGGAGGCCGGGATCACCCGGTTGATCCCCACCGCCCGGGTGGGGCACGTGGGCATCTACCGCGACCCCGAGACCCTGCAGCCGGTCACCTACTACGCCAAGCTGCCGGCCGACATCGCCGAGAGGGAGGCGATGGTGGTGGACCCGATGCTGGCCACGGGCGGATCCATCGTCGCCTGCATCGACACCCTCAAACAGCGCGGCTGCCGGACCATCAAGGTGATGGCCATCATCGCCGCCCCCGAAGGCATCCGCAAAGTGCACGGAGCGCATCCCGACGTGGAGATCTACACCGCGGCCGTGGACAGCCACCTCAACGACCACGGGTACATCGTGCCCGGGCTGGGAGACGCCGGGGACCGGCTGTACGGGACACGGTAGCTCTCACACCCCGTTGCAGGTCAGAGGTTGAAGGTGTGAGAGGGCGTGGGAGCGTGGAGGCGTTGACACGGTCGCGGGTCCTGATCCCGGAATCCGGATTCCGGATCCCGGATCCCGATGTGTCCAGGGGGCGGACGCCATGAGGCCGGGATGGGATGAGTACTTCATGCGCATGGCGGTCCTGGCGTCCTCGCGCTCCACGTGCCTGCGCCGGCGGGTGGGAGCCGTGGTGGTCAAGGACCGCATGGTGCTGTCCACGGGGTACAACGACACCCCCCGGGGACTGCCCAACTGCGGGGAGGGGGGCTGCGAGCGCTGCGCCTCCGAGGCCCCCTCGGGCCAGGGCCTGGACACCTGCCTGTGCCTCCATGCCGAGCAGAACGCCCTCCTGCAGGCCGCCTACCACGGTGTGGCGGTGGCCGGCGCCACGTTGTACTCCACCCACCAGCCCTGTCTGACATGCGCCAAGATGATCGTCAACGTCGGCATCCGCCGCATCGTCTTTGCCGGCGACTACCCCGACCCCCTGGCCCGTCGGCTGCTGGAGCAGGCCGGGGTGGCGCTGGACCGCGTCGGCGCCGGCGTCCTGCCCTCCGGCGATCCCTCTGCGCCGCGCCCGAGCTGAGGCGCGGCGGGACGCCCCGCCAATTCTGTCCCCTGCCACCGCTGCGCGCGGCCACGGCCGACCCCGGCTGCGCGGGAGGGTGTTCTGTGCTATAATCGCCGACGGCTTTGCGGCCGGCAGGGACCGGCCTTTTCCGTTCGGGGGGCGCGCCATGGAGCGGGTGACGCTGAAGGCCAGGCGGCGGGAGGAGACGGGATCCAACAGGGTCCGCCGGCTGCGGCTGGCGGGTCTGGTGCCCGGCGTGGTCTACGGTCGGGGCCGGGAGCCGATGCCGGTGGCGGTGGACGGCCGGGCGCTGCGGGAGGCCCTGCGCACCCACGCGGGCCTGAACGTGCTCATCGACCTGGCGGTGGGTAACGGCGAGGGGCAGCCCGCCACCGTGATGGTCAAGGAGATCCAGAGGGACGTCATCCGGCGGGACATCATCCACGTGGACTTCTATGCCATCGACCTCACCCGGACCCTGGAGGCACGGGTCCCCCTGGTCTTTGTCGGGCAGCCGGCGGGCGTGGCCGAGGGCGGCGTGCTGGACATCCACCTGCGGGAGGTGGTGGTGGAGTGCCTGCCCACCGCGATCCCCGACCAGCTGGAGGTGGACGTCAGCGGCCTGGGTGTCGGTGACTCGATCCACGTGCGCGACCTCCGCCTGCCCCCCGGGGTCACGATGGTGAGCGCTCCCGACGAAGCCGTCGCGTCGGTGGTGCAGCCCAGGGTGGCCGAGGAGGCGGCGCCGGCCGCGGCGGAGGCGCCGGCCGCCGAAACCCCGGCGGCGCCCGCCGAGGCCCGTCCCGCGGGCGACGCCCGCACGCCGGAGGCCCGTCCCGAGAAGACCCGGCCGGAGCGCGGCCCGCGCGCCGAGTAGCGATCCCGTGGCCGGCGCGCTCGTGCCCCGATGACGCTGGTTGTGGGGCTGGGCAATCCCGGCCGCCGCTACCGGGGGACCCGCCACAACGTGGGGTGGGAGGTGCTGGACCGGCTGGCCCGCCGCCTGGGTGTGGGTGTGGACAGGGAAGAGGGATGGGCGCTCGTGGGAATGGGCCGGGTGGGCCGGCGGCGGGTGCTGCTGGCCAAGCCTCAGACGTTTGTCAACCTCAGCGGGACGGCGGTGGACGACCTCCGGCGGCGACACCGCATCCGCCCGGAGGAGATCCTGGTGATCCTGGACGACCTGGATCTGCCCCTGGGGCGGCTGCGGGTGCGGCCCCGCGGCAGCCACGGCGGGCACCGGGGGCTGCGCTCGATCCTGGAGGCCCTGGGCACCGAAGACGTTCCCCGGTTGCGGATCGGCATCGGGCGGCCGCCGGCGGGCGTCGACCCGGCCGACTTCGTGCTCACGCCCTTCACGCCGGAGGAGCGTGCGGTGCTGGAGCCGGTCCTCGAGCGCGCCGCCGAGGCCGCCGAGGTGGTCGTGCGGGACGGGCTGGAGGTCGCCATGACCCGCTTCAACGCACCCGTGCCCGTCTGATGCTCAACAGGGTTACACCGGCGGGAGGCATGCCGTGACGCTGGCGGACTTCAGCGGAGTGTGGTGGATGGTGACCCTGGTGGTGGGGCTGGTCGGGCTGGGCTATGCCCTGGCCTCGGCCGCCGCCATCGCCCGGCAGGATCCCGGGACCGAGCGCATGCGGGAGATCGCCGAAGCCATCCGGACCGGCGCCCTGGCGTTTCTGGCCCGGGAATACCAGGTCCTGGCGGTCTTTGCGGCCGTGGTCTTCGCCCTGCTGTGGATCTTCCTGGGCGTCCGGCTGGCCGTATGCTTCCTGGCGGGGGCGCTGCTGTCGGTCCTGGCCGGGAATCTGGGCATGCGCATCGCCACCCTGGCCAACACGCGGGCGGCGTGGGCCGTGCGCCGGGACCTCAACGCCGGGCTGGTCCTGGCCTTCCGGTCGGGCGCCGTGATGGGTTTTGCGGTGGTGTCCCTGGGCCTGCTGGGCGTGCTGGCCCTGCTGTGGATTTTCCGCGACCCGTCGGCCATCTTCGGCTTCTCCTTCGGCGCGTCGTCGGTGGCCCTGTTCGCCCGGGTGGGCGGAGGGATCTACACGAAGGCCGCCGACGTGGGCGCCGACCTGGTGGGCAAGGTGGAGGTCGGAATCCCCGAGGACGATCCCCGCAACCCGGCGGTGATCGCCGACAACGTGGGCGACAACGTGGGCGACGTGGCCGGCATGGGCGCAGACCTCTACGAGAGCTACGTGGGATCCCTCATCGCGGCGGTGGCCCTGGGGTCCGCGTCCGGCGAGCGGGCGCTGGTAGTCCTGCCTTTTGCCCTGGCGGCCGCGGGCATCGTCAGCAGCCTGCTGGGGACGTTCGGGGTGCGGGTCCGCCCCGGCGAGTCGGCGGCGGCGGCGCTGATGCGGGGCGTGGTGGGGGCGACGGTGCTGACGGCGCTCCTGGGGGCGGGTCTCGTCCAGGTCCTGGTGGGCCGGCTGGGGATCTTCTGGGCCTTCGTGGCCGGGCTGGGGGCGGGGGTGGTCGTCGGATACGTCACCGAGTTCTTCACCTCCAACGCCTACGGGCCCACCCGCGGGCTGGCGCTGGCGGCCCAGACGGGCTCGGCCACCAACATCATCGAGGGGCTGGCCCTGGGGATGCGCAGCCTCGCCGTCCCCGTGGTGACCATCGCCCTCGCCATCCTGCTCGCCTACCACTTTGCCGGCATCTACGGCATCGCCCTGGCGGGAGTGGGCATGCTGTCCACCCTGGGCATCACCCTGGCCACCGACTCCTACGGTCCCGTGGCCGACAACGCCGCCGGAATCGCCGAGATGGCCCACCTGGGCAGCGACGTGCGCCAGCGGGCGGAGTCCCTGGACGCGGTGGGGAACACCACGGCGGCCATGGGGAAGGGCTTTGCCATCGGGTCGGCGGCGCTGACCGCCCTGGCGCTGCTGGTCTCCTACGCCCAGGTGGCGGGCCTGCGGTCGGTGGATCTGCTGTCGCCGGTGACCGTCCTGGGGCTGTTCGTGGGCGGCGCGATGCCATTCGTGTTCAGCTCCTTCGCCCTGTCGGCAGTCGGCCGGGCGGCGATGCAGATGGTGGAGGAGGTCCGCCGCCAGTTCCGGGAGATCCCCGGCCTGCTGGCCGGCCAGGCCCGGCCCGACTACGCCCGGGCCGTGGACATCTCGACGGCCGCGGCGATCCGGGAGATGATCGCCCCCGGGCTGCTGGCGGTGGCGGTCCCGGTGGTGGTGGGACTCACCCTGGGCCGGGAGGCCCTGGCCGGGGTGCTGACGGGATCCATCGTCACCGGGTTCATGCTGGCCATCCTGATGGCCAACGCGGGCGGGGCCTGGGACAACGCCAAGAAGTACATCGAGGAGGGCCATCTGGGCGGCAAAGGCTCCGACCCCCACAAGGCGTCGGTGGTGGGGGACACGGTGGGCGACCCGTTCAAGGACACTGCCGGCCCGTCGCTGAACATCCTGCTGAAGTTGATGGCCATTGTGTCCATCGTCATCGCCCCGCTCCTCTGACGGTTCCGCCCTGCCCCTCGGCGCCGCCCCGGCGGGCCGCGTCCCGGTCTACGCGCCCCTGCGCCACCGCGACTTCCGGTTGATGTGGACGGGCCTGCTGATCTCCAACACCGGATCGTGGATGCAGTTCGTGGCCCTGGGGTACCTGGTGGACCGCCTCACCCGCGATCCGCTGTACCTGGGGCTGCTGGCGGCGGTCCAGGCGGCCGCCCGCATCCTGGCCGCGCCGGTGGGCGGGGCGATGGCCGACCGGATGGACCGGCGGCGGCTGCTGCTGACCACCAACCTGGTCCTGATGGCCAGCGCGGCGCTCCTCGCGGCGCTGACGGCGGCGGGGACGATCCGGCTGTGGCAGATCCTGGCCCTGGCGGCGCTGAACTCCCTGGTCCAGGCGTTTGACATGCCGGCCCGCCACTCCCTGGTACCCCTCCTGGTGGAGGAGCGGGAGGTGCTGACGGCGGTGACCCTGAACTCGGTGGCCTTCAACGGGTCGGCCGTCTTCGGCCCCTCCCTGGGAGGCGTGGTCATCTCCGCGGTGGGGGAGGCCGGCTGCTTTGTCCTCAACGCCGTCTCCTTCCTGGCGGTCCTGGCGGCCGTGCGGGCGATGGCGTTTCCCCCGCACCCGGCGGCCGCCGGGCGGCTCGCCGACGACATGGCCGAGGGGGTGCGCCTCGTGCGCGAGCACCGCCGCCTGGCGGTCCTGCTGGCCGCGGTGGCCGTGGTGAGCTTCTTCGGCCGCCCCTACGTCCGCCTGATGCCGGCGTTCGCCCGGGAGCAGCTCCGCGTGGGCGCCACGGCCCTGGGCCTGCTGCAGGCGGCGCCGGGCGTGGGGACGGTGCTGGCGGCTCTCCTGGTGGGCCGGCTGGCCGCCGGAGGGACGGGCGCGCTGCTGGCCTCGGCCGCCCTGGCGTTCGGCTTTCTGGTGACGGTGTTCGGCCTGTGCTCCACGCTGCCGGCGGCCCTGGGCGTCCTGGTCCTGGTCGGCGCCGCTCAGGCCCTGGCGCTGTCGGCGGCCAACGCCCTGGTGCAGCTGGCCACCCCGCCCGAGGCCCGCGGGCGGATCATGGGCCTGTACAGCATGGTCGCGTTCGGCGGGTTCGCCCTGGGCAGCCTCCCGGTGGGGGCGCTGGCGTCGGCGATCGGGGTCGGTCCGGCGCTGTCGGCGGGAGGGGTGGCCGTGATGCTGGCCACGCTGGCGCTGGCGCCCCGACTGCGTGCACAATCCGCCCGATCTGCTCAATCCGCGCAATCTACGCGATCATCCGGGTTCTCAGATTGAAACGATTGCGCAGATGTCGAAGATCGCGCGGGTGGCGCAGATCTGCCAAAGACCAGGCACGCGTTGATGCCGCCGAAGCCGAACGAGTTGCTCAGGGCGTAGTCCACCCGCGCCATGCGGCCTTCGTGGGGGATGTAGTCCAGGTCGCACTCCGGGTCGGGCTCCTCCAGGTTGAGGGTGGGGGGCAGGTAGCCGTGGTGCAGGGCCAGCAGGCAGATGGCGGCCTCGATGGCCCCGGTGGCCCCCAGGCTGTGGCCGTGCATGGCCTTGGTGCCGCTGATGGGGATGCGGTAGGCGTGGGCGCCGAAGACCGCCTTGATGGCGCGGGTCTCCACCACGTCGTTGAGCGGGGTGCCGCTGGCGTGGGCGTTGATGTACCCGACCTGCTCGGTCCGCAGGCCGGCTTCCTCCAGCGCCAGCCGCATCGCGCGGGCCGCCTGCGCGCCCGAGGGCAGCGGGGCGGTCATGTGATGGGCGTCGTTGGTGGTGCCATAGCCGAGGACCTCGCCGTAGATGCGGGCTCCCCTGCGCAGCGCGTGGTCCAGGCGCTCCAGGACCAGAATGGCGGCTCCCTCGGCCATCACGAAGCCGTCCCGATCGCGGTCGAAGGGCCGGCAGGCCCGCGCCGGGTCGTCGTTGCGCGCGGACATGGCGCCCAGCAGGTCGAAGGCGCCGAAGATCAGCGGTGCCAGGGGGCACTCGACGCCGCCGGCCAGCATCACGTCGGCCTGGCCGGAGGCGATCCACCGGAAAGCCTCCCCGATGGCGATGGCGCCGCTGCTGCAGCTGTCGGAGTTGGCGCTGGTGGGGCCGGTCAGCCCCAGGTCAATGGCGATGTTGCAGGAGGCCGACCCGCTGAAGACGGCCAGGGCCAGAGTGGGCCGGACCTTGCGCAGGCCCTCCCGGAGGAACACCGCGTGCTGTTCTTCGGCAAACGCTCCTCCGCCCAGGGCGGCACCGATGAAGCACCCGCAGCGGTCTCGGTCGGATCGGCCCAGGTCCAGCCCGGCGTCGGCGACCGCCTGGCGGGCGGCCGCCACGGCGAACTGGGCGAACCGGTCCAGCCGGCGGGCCTTCCTGGCGTCCATGAAGGCCAGCGGGTCGAAGTCGGCCACCTCGGCGGCCACCTGGCTGCGGAACGGGGAGGGGTCAAAACGGGTGATCCGGGTGACCGCCGACCGCCCGCGGCGGAGTCCCTCATACAGCCCCGACGGCCCCGACCCGATGGGGGTGATGGCGCCGATTCCCGTGACCACCACGCGGTGCATCGTGTCACCTCCCGCCGGAGACCGCGGCCGCCACGGCCCGGAGGGTCCGGCGGGCGATCCAGTCGATGAACACCGGCCCCACCACCAGGTCGCACGCCAGGCGGCCCACCACCGGCCACCGCAGCGTCAGGTCGTGGGCCAGGACCACGTGGGTGCCCGGGGGGCGGGCCCGCAGCACCCACACCACCTCCATGCCTGTGGTGAGGCCGCCGACGTGCCGGAACCGCAGCCACCCCTCGGAACGGTCGCCGGTGAGGAGGGCCGTCCAGCGGGCCGGCCACCCTCTGATCCGCCCGCCCATCTCGAACCGGACAGCTCCCGCGCCCCGCTCCAGTACCCGGCACCACCGGTAGGCCGGATCCAGCCGCGGCCAGCCTTCCACATCCCAGACCAGGTCGAAGACGGTCTGCGGAGGAGCGGGGATGGTGGCCTCATGCACGGTGCGCATCGGCGGCCAGCAGAAGGCGGCCCCAGAAGGCGGGAGACAGGACGGCCCCTGGCGGCAGGATGTCGCCGACCGCGCCCAGCAGGCGGACCGCCAGATCCGGCCGGGCGATCAGGCGGCCCACCAGGGTCGGCGCCGTCCGGCCGACGGCCAGACAGCTGACCACCCGCGCCACCAGATGCCTGCCCGCCACCGCGCGGGCGTGGGCGCGCCTGTACCACCGGAGGGCGGCCGCCGCATGGCCCCCCGCGTCCAGGAGCCGGTGGGCCGCCTCGGCCGCCAGGGCCGCCGAGCGCAGGGCGGAGCAGATGCCCTGGCCGGTCAGCGGCTCCACCTGCGCCGCGGCGTCGCCGGCCAGGAGCAGGCGGGGCGCCGCCGGCGTCCGGCGGACGCAGCCCACCGGACCGGCGCACCGGTAGGCGCTTTCCCTCCGGGCGCCAGCCAGCAGGTCGGCCAGGACGGGCAGGGATGTTATAGCCGCCGTGAACGCCTCCTCGGGGCCACCGCGTCCCCACCACCGCCGGGGCAGGGCCATGCACACGTTGGCCGCGCCGCCTCCGAAATGGGCCACGCCGCAGTAGAGGTCCGGGCCGAGGTGCAGCTGTCCGGCCGGCGCCTGCAGGGGAAGGCCCGAGAAGTAGGCGCCCACGGTATACCGCCCGGACCGCAGGAGACGGGTGTGGACATGGCGGCGCGCCACCACAGACCGCGCTCCGTCGGCGGCGATGACCAGTCGGGCGCGCCAGACGGACCGTCCCGTCCGGACCTCCGCCCCGCCGTCTGCCAGGCGCACCTCCTCCACCGCGCGCCCCTCCTCCACCCGGGCGCCGGCGGCGGACGCGCACGCCACCAGGGCGGCGTCCAGGGTGCGGCGGGGCACCAGAAGCCCGGTCCCGCAGGGATACCCGGCCCGCAGGGACCGCCCGTCCCGGGCGTAGACCGTCATCTCGCCCACCTCAACCGCGCCCGCCCGCAGGACCGCGTCCAGCCAGCCTGCACGCGCCAGGAAAGCGGTGGCGCCGGGATTGCAGTAGTCCCCGCAGGGCTTGTCCCGGGGAAAGCGCGCCCGGTCCAGGAGCAGAACCCGCCAGCCGCGCCGGGCCAGCAGCCCGGCCGCCGCGCTGCCGGCGGGTCCCGCTCCCACCACGATCGCGTCTGCGTCCGTCACGGGGCCACCTCCGGCCGGCCCACCAGGGCAACCCGGAACAGCGGGGAGGTGCGGAGCTGCACGCCGTCCAGCCCGGCGGCCCGGGCCAGCTGGTGGAACTCGTCCAGGGTAAACGAGCGCAGCACCGACAGCGGGCCGTCGTGCCGGGCCAGCCGGTTGCGGCCCACCAGGTGGGTGTCCAGCCAGGCGCCTGCGTAGGCGCCCCAGCACCGCAGGACGTCGTGGACGAGGTAGGCTCCCGCCGTCACGCGCCGGATGTCCCGCAGGACGGCCACCGCGTCATCGAACGAGAAGTGGTGCAGGGCCAGGCCGCACAGGACGACGTCGACGCTGCGGTCGGCGAAGGGCATCGCCCGCGCGTCGGCTTGAATCACGACGACCTCCGGCGCATCCCGGAGGATCCGCCGGGCGTGATCCAGGATGGCGGCGCTGGCGTCCAGGGCTGCGATCGAGACCGCCACCCTCTGGCGGCGCGCCCACAGGGCGATGGCCCGGGGCACGTCACCGCTGGCCGTGGCCACGTCCAGGATGCGCACAGGCCTGCGGGGAAGGACCGGCAGAACCTCCCGGAGGAAGCCCAGCACCAGGCGGTAGCCTCCGTACCACCGGTTGGTCCTCCGCACGGCCGCGAGCAGACCGGCCAGCTCGCGGGGATCCTGCCCGGGCGTGTCCAGGAACTCCTGGGTCGTGCGGTAGGGCGGCGCGCGCATGACGGCCCTCCGCGCACTGCGGGACACGGGGTGCCCCCGCGCTGATCGTAGGCGCCGGACTGCAACGGGAGGGTAACGGAAGAGGGAAGAAGGAAGAGGGAAGAGGGAAGAAGGGAAAACAGCACATCGGCGGGAAGCCACCTTCTTGCCTCTTCCCTTTCCCCTAGTTCCGCCTGAGGACCAGCAGCGCCGACGCCACCGGGCGCTCCACGCCGTCGGAGGGGTCGTTGACCACCCGCCCGCCGACCACCATGGTGGCG
>JAVHLZ010000018.1 GCA_031081675.1 Armatimonadota bacterium | reverse complement strand
CTCTAGCGGCGCGGGGCGCCCAGGACGTCGGCCAGGACCTCTTTCTGGAGGGCGATCAGCTGGCGGATGCCCCGCTCGGCCAGCCCCAGCAGCTGCAGCAGTTCGTCCCGGGTGAAGGGGAGGCCCTCGGCGGTTCCCTGGACCTCCACGAAGCGCCCTGATTCTGTCATCACCACGTTCATGTCCACCCGGGCCCGCGAGTCCTCGGCGAAGGTCAGATCCAGCACAGGCTGCCCGTCCACGATGCCGACGCTGGTGGCCGCCAGGACCTCCCGCACGGGCCAGACCGTCAGGATCCCCGTCTGGCGCAGCAGGTGCAGAGCGTCCACCAGGGCCACGAAGGCCCCGGTGATGGCCGCCGTCCGGGTCCCGCCGTCCGCCTGGATGACATCGCAGTCGATCCAGATGGTCCGCTCCCCCAGCCGCTCCAGGTCCACCGCCGCCCGCAGCGAGCGGCCCACCAGCCTCTGGATCTCCACCACCCGCCCCCCGGGCCGCAGTACGTCCCGGGGGCTGCGCTCCTGGGTCGACCGGGGGAGCATCCCGTACTCGGCGGTGATCCACCCCTGCCCCGATCCCCGCAGCCACTGGGGAACGCGCTCCTCCACGCTCGCGGAGCACACGACCCGGGTGTCCCCCACCTCGATGAGGACGGACCCCTCGGCATACTTCAGGTAGCGCCGGGTGATGCGGACCGGACGCAGCTCCTCCGGCCCCCGGCCGTCGGGACGGGGCATCCTGCCTCACACCTCGTAGGTGGCGCCTTCCTGGGCTACCTCGGCTTCGGCAAACTCCTTCGCTGCGGCCGCCTGGGTCTCCTGGACGTCGCCGCGCGGGTGCAGGTGGGTGAGCAGCAGGCGGCGGGCCCCGGCCCGGGCGGCCAGGGATCCGGCCAGGGACCCCGTGAGGTGTCCCAGGGAGACGGCGAGGTCCGCGTCGGCCTCCCGCAGGGTCGCCTCGCACAGCAGCAGGTCGCACCCCCGGGCCATCTCCTCCACCTGCGCCGACGGGCCGGTGTCGGCGGTATACACCAGGCGGCGGCCGCCGGCCCGGACTTCCACCGCATGGCAGGGCACGGGGTGGAGGGTGGGCGCAAAGCGCAGCCGCACCCCGCCCACCTCTCCGGCGCCTTCCTCCAGGGGACGGAAGTGGAACCCTGCGGCGAACTCGCGCCGGGACTCGGGTCGCGGCAGCCACGCCACCAGCGCCCGGGCGGCGTCCGCGGGCGCGAACAGGGGCAGGGGCGGCGCCGGGGGACCGGGCAGCCGTCCGTAGGCCAGCTCGTTGCGCAGCACGTAGATGTCGGTGACGTGGTCGGGGTGCAGATGGGTGAGGACGACGGCGTGGAGGTCGAACGCCGTGCATACCCGGTGCAGGGCCGCCACCACGCCCGATCCGCAATCCAGGAGAATGCGCACCCCGCCGGCCTCCACCAGGTATCCGGGACACGACCCGCCGGCCGGCGGGTAGGGCGACCACTTGCCCAGCACCGTCAGCCGCACGGCCGGCGGCCTCAGGGCGCCGCCTGGGGCACAGGGTAGATGGCCAGGAACCGCACGATGCCGCGGTGGACAGCGGCGGCGATGCGCTGGCGGAAGCCGTCATCCCGCAGGCGCGCCTCGCCGTCGGGGTGGGAGATGAACGCCGTCTCCACCAGCACCGAGGGCACCCCGCTGTCCCGCAGCACCACAAAGCCCGCCGTCTTCACGCCCCGGCTGGGCAGGTCCAGGGCCGCCGCCAGTTCCTCCTGGATCATCTGCGCCAGGGCCAGGCTCTGGGGAGTGAGGTAGTAGGTCTCGGTGCCGTCGACCGCCGCCCGCGGGCTGGCGTTGGCGTGGATGCTGATGAACACCGTCGCCCCGCCCTCCCGGGCCAGGCGAGTGCGCTCGGACAGGTCCACGAACACGTCCGCGTCGCGGATCATCAGCACGCGGATTCCGTCGGCCACCAGGAGGTCCCGGACGCGGCGGGCAATGTCCAGGACCACGTCCGCCTCCCGCAGGCCCGTAGGACCCAGCGCACCCGGATCCTTGCCCCCGTGGCCGGCGTCGAGGGCCACCACGTGGGCCCGGGCGACGGATGCGTCCAGGTCGATGACCAGGCTGCCGCCGGACTGGGCGATGAGGTAGTTGAGCTTGCGCTTGAGGGTGACCACCACCCGGGTAACCGGGGGGCGCGCGGTGAACTGCGCCGCCCGCACCACCGCCACCGCCGGCCCGTGGACCGCGATCTCCTGCCGCACGGGGACGAAGACAGTGTCGGCGATGTCCACCGCCAGGCGGTCCGGGTAGACAAACTCCCGAACCCGGTACTGCACCGGCCCGGTGGTCTGCACCACGACCCGCCCGGCCTGTCCGGAGGGTTCGAAAGCCACGCCCAGGATCCGGGCCGGGCCCTGCTGTGGCGGGGCGTCGGCCCGGGCGGAGGTCTTGGGGGTCACCCGCAGCGTCACCGCGTAGGTGGTGGGCGACGCCGTCACCTGAAGATCCACCGGATCGGTCAGGTCGAATACCACCCGGGTGATGTAGGGCTTGATCTGAAACTGGCCGACGCGGATGCGGATCACGCCCGCCGCTCCCGCGGGGTACTCCCGCTGGGCCACCCGCAGGGCGGCGTTCTGGAGGTCGACCACCAGGCGGTCGGGGTTGGTCAGGACGGTCGAGTCCACCTGCACAGGCCCGGTGGCATCCACCACCACCTCCACGATGCCGTCCTTGACCTGGGGGGTGAGGGCGGTGATCTGGGAACTGACGTGCAGGATCCGCGCGGCGTCGTCAAACGCCACCCAGGCCCCCAGCAGCTGCGCCACCGCCTGCACGGGGATGTACGGAACGCCGTCCACCAGCACCGGCGCGGTGGGCAGCGGGCGGGCCTCCCCGTTGACCGTGGCCTGGGCCTCGCCCATCCGCAGCCGGATGGTGGTCTGCAGGCGGTTGGTGACCACGACGGTGCGGTCGGCCTCGTAGTAGGCGGCCACCGCTCCCAGCGGGTCCCACAGTCCCGTGGGGGGAGCCAGGACCTGGCCGTCGCGGATCAGGGCAGGCGCGGGGAGGGGCACCTCAACGCCGTTGACCACCACCCGCACGCCGGCGGCGTGGCCGGACGCGGATGCTGGCGGCGCACCCATCGCCACGACCGCCAGGAGTGCGGCTGCGACGCCCTTCATGCCCCTCCCTCAGCGTGCGCTCACCACCTGCCGTTCCCCTGGAGTGCCCTTCCTATACCGCCTCTCCCGGTCCCCCTCTGTTTCTCCCGCCGGGAGACTTCTCCTGCGGCGGGAGGACGCCCGGACGCGTGGAACTTCCGGACCGGCGCTCCGTCCACCTTCAGAGGAGAGGATGACCGTGCGCATCGACATCCACATGATGTACCGGACACTGGCGGAGGTCCCAGATGTTGTGCGGACGGCCGAGCGGCTGGGGGTGGATGGCGTCTGGGTCAGCGAGACCGCCCACGATCCATTCCTGGGCGCGGCCCTGGCGGCCGAGCACTCCGCGCGACTGCTGGTCGGGACGGGCGTGGCCATCGCCTTCACCCGCAGCCCCACCGTCCTGGCGCATCTGGCCTACGACCTGGCGGAGGCCTCCCGGGGGCGTTTCGTGCTGGGGCTGGGCACCCAGGTGCGAGCCCACATCGTACGCCGGTACGGCCTGACCTGGGATGCCCCGGCGGCCCGGCTGCGCGATGTGGTGGGGGCGGTGCGGGCGGTCTGGGAAGCCTGGCGCACCGGCGCGCCGCTGGCCTACCGCGGCCGGTACTACACCCTCACCCTGATGACGCCCGCCTTCTCCCCCGCCCCCCACCCCTACCCGATCCCCATCATGACGGCGGGGGTCAACCCCCGGATGTGCCAGGTGGCCGGAGAGGTGGCCGACGGGTTTCTCGTCCACCCGCTGCACACCCGCGGCTACCTGACCGACGTCATCCGCCCTGCCCTTGCCCGCGGCCGCGCCCGCGGCGGTCGCCCGGATCCGTGCCCGGTGGTGGCCAGCGTGCTGGTGGGGGTGGGCGAGTCCGCGACGGCGGTCCGCGATGCGGCGGCGCGGGTGCGGGAGCGCATCGCGTTCTATGCCAGCACGCCCTCGTACCGGCGCGTGCTGGACCACCACGGGTGGGGAGAGCTGGGCGTGCGGCTGCGGACGCTCGCCGCCCGGGGCGCGTGGGCGGAGATGGGAACCCTCATCCCCGACGAGATCCTCCACGAGGTGGCGGTCGTCGGCGGGCCCGAGGACGTGGGCGACCGCCTGCGGGAGCGCTACCGGGGACTGGCGGACCGGGTAGTCCTGGACGGCCCGCCCCTGCCCGGCCGGGAGGACGTCTGGAGCGCGCTCCTGGACCGCTGCCGCGCCTGACAAGCCGTCATGCCGGCGGGCAGCCGTCGCCTGCCCGACCTCGCCGCGTCCGCGGTCGGCACCCGTCCCCTACCCTGCGCCGCCGAACAGCACAAACCGGCTGGTGCCGATGTACTGGGAGGCCAGCACGTTCAGCGGTTTGCGGGCCAGGGGGAACATCTCGGCCAGCGCCTCCAGCGGGCGCTCCATTCCCAGGCGTCGGGCCATCCGGTGGCTGGCGGCCAGGCGGTAGAAGCGGCGCCCCTCCTCCTCGTACTCCTCGAGGGTCCGCCGGAACCGCCAGCGGCTGGCGGGCGGCGCGGCTGCGCCGGGAGGCCGGGCCAGGGGATCCACGTGCTCGGGGAAGATGCCCGTAATGAACAGGGCGATGTCGGCGACGCGCCGCAGGATGGGAAAGCGCAGTTCGTCGGGCATCAGGGCGGCCAGGGCGATCATGTCCTCACTGTCGAAGTCACTGAAGCGGCGGCGCCGCACCCGCCCCCCTTCCTCCACCTCCAGCAGAAAACTGTCGGTGCGGGTGAACGAGACCAGCATCTCCACCAGGTAGTCCAGGATCTGCGGGTCCGCCAGGAGATCGCCGGCGCGCCGGGCATCAAAGACCGGCACCCGCTCGGTGCCCAGTCTCTCCACGGTGTACGGCGCCGTCCGCAGCTCCCGCCGCACGCGCCGCAGGAGGACGCTGAACAGCAGCCAGGGCGTCACCCGGACCAGGGCGTCGCCGGACCGCAGCCTCTCCAGCAGCCGGTCGTCCTCCAGCAGCTCCTCCAGGGCCTCCGGGTTCTCCCGCAGGCGCTCGACGGCCCGGCGGGGATCCCGGTCGGGCAGCAGCGTCGCCGCCACAAAGCGCAGGTCCGCATCGGTGAGACGCGCCACCACCGACATGGCGTGTCCTCCTCCTGCTATCTACTCTACCCGATCCGCGGGATCGGCGGGATCTGCCACCCCTCGGTCAGGCAGGCCCCGGGCCCCCAGGTGGGAAGGGGCCGCGCCATTCACATGGGCGTGACACGCCCCCGATAGGAGTTCCCCTGATGCGTGGCCCGGGCGGTCCCTGCGGGATGCCCGCGCGAGGGGGTGGCGTGGTGGGAGACCTGGAGCGCTACATCGTCGAGGAGTGGGCCGAGGACTACCGGCACGGGCGGCTCCCCCGCCGCGAGTTCCTGAGGCGCATCGCCCTCATGGCCGGCGGGGCCGCCGTGGCCCTGCCGGTTCTGCGGGAACTGGGCATCGCGGCGTCCGCCGAGGAGGTGGCGGCTGCGGCGGCTGGCGCACCCGCGCCGGCCGCCCAGGCGTCGGGGGTGACCGTGCCGCCCGACGATCCCGCCCTCCACGCCGGCATGGTCACGTTTCCGTCGGACTCGCTCACCGTCCACGGCTACCTGGCACGCCCGCGGCTGGGCGAGCCGGTCCCGGGGGTCATCGTCATCCACGAGAACCGGGGGTTGCTGGAGCACTTCAAAGACGTCTGCCGGCGCTGTGCGACGCTGGGCTATGCCGCCCTGGCGGTGGACCTGGCGTCCCCCGCCGGAGGCACCGCGCGATTTTCGGACCTGGCGGAAGTCACGGCCCTCCTGGGCCGGACGCCCCCCGAGCAGCTGGTGGCCATGCTGAACGCAGGCGTGGCCTACCTGCAGGGCCAGCCCTTCGTGCGGCGGGATCGCATCGGGGCCGTGGGGTTCTGCTTCGGGGGTGGCATGACCTGGCGCCTGGCCACCCGCAACCCGGCCATCCGGGCCGCGGTCCCCTTCTACGGACCGAACCCGCCCCTGGAAGATGTCCCCCGCATCCGCGCCGCGATCCTGGCCATCTACGGCGAGCGGGACACCCGCATCAACGCCGGCATCCCGGCCATCCGGGAGGCCCTCCAGCGGGCCGGGGTGATCCACGAGATCGTCATCTACCCGGGCGCCGACCACGCCTTCTTCAACGACACGGGCGCCCGCTATCACGAACCCTCGGCGCGCGACGCCTGGCAGCGCACCGTGGCCTGGTTCGAGCGGTACCTGAAGGGGAACTGACGGGATCCGGGATCAGAGATCAGGGATCAGAATCCGGGATCGGGGGCGGGCTCACCGTCCGACGTTCCAGCGGTTCCAACGCTCCGACGTGCCAACGCCCTGACCCTTCAACGCTTCCACGCCGAAGTGACGGCGAACAACGCCAGCGCCGCCAGGACGATGGCTCCCCCGGCGGGCAGATCCAGGTAAAACGCGGCGGCCATCCCGCCCACCACGGCCGCCAGCGCCACGGCGACCGCCAGCAGCAGCGCAGCCCGGAAGGCCCGGGCCAGACGCAGGGCGGTCACGGCGGGGATGACCACCAGCGCGCTGGTCAGCAGGACCCCCACCACGCGCATCGCCACCACGACCGTCACGGCCACCAGCACTGTCAGCAGCAGGTTCAGGGCGTCCACCGGCACGCCCTGCACCCGGGCGCTCTCCTCGTCGAACGTCACGGCGAACAGATCCTTGTACAGCCCGGCCACCGCCCCCAGGACCAGAATCCCCAGGACCAGAATGGCCCACAGGTCGGCCGGCTGCACGGCGGTGATGGACCCGAACAGGTAGGCGAAGAGGTCCACCGTCAGACCCCGGCCCAGCCCCAGCAGGACGACCGCCACCGCCAGGCCTCCGGACAGGTACAGGGCCAGGGCCGCTTCCCCGTACAGCCGACCCGATGCCCGGA
Source organism: Armatimonadota bacterium (assembly GCA_031081675.1). Taxonomy (NCBI): domain Bacteria; kingdom Bacillati; phylum Armatimonadota; species Armatimonadota bacterium. The sequence goes on along the minus strand of JAVHLZ010000018.1, from coordinate 37,172 downwards.
GGCGTTCCACCCCCACCGCCCCCACCACCGAGACGGCCAGGGCCGCCGCGCCGGGGGGCGCCCCGGTCACCAGCCCCAGGGCCACCCCGGCCAGCGCCACGTGGGCCAGGGTGTCGGCAATCAGGCTGAGGCGGCGCAGGACCAGGAACACGCCGATGATCGGCCCGACGGTCCCGATCATCAGGCCGGCCAGCAGCGCCCGCCGCATGAAGTCGTACTGGAGGATCTCGGGCACCACGGACGTCTTCTCCTGACTCAGTGCCGGTGGGCCACTACCAGGCTGTCGGCGCGATACAGGGCGGCCAGGGCCCCCGATGCCATGGCGTCGCGGGGTGATCCGTGGAACACCAGGCGGCGGTTGAGACAGGCCAGGTGGGTGACCTCCGCGGCCACCACGCTCACGTCGTGGGAGACCAGGACCAGGGTGGTGCCCATCTCCCGGTTCAACCGTCGCAGCAGGGCGTAGAACTGGTCCTGGGCGTCCAGGTCCACCCCCACCGTGGGCTCATCCAGCAGGAGCAGCTCGGGCCGGCTGGCCAGAGCGCGGGCGATCAGGACCCTCTGCAGCTGTCCGGCCGACAGCCGCCCGATGGGCCGGTCCCGCAGGTCGTCGACGCCCACCACCTCCAGGGCGTGGAGGGCCGCCGCCCTGTCGGCGGGCGTCCAGGGGCGGCCCAGGCCCCGCACCCCCGTGCGCCCGCTCAGCACCACCTCCAGCACGGTGGCCGGAAACCGGGTGTCCACGGCCGCGGGCTGCTGGGGCACGTACCCGACCCGATGCCACTGACGGAATGCCGCCAGGTCGGTGCCGAACAACCTCACGTGCCCGCAGGTCGGGCGCACCAGCCCCACCAGGACCCGCAACAGCGTCGTCTTGCCCGCCCCGTTGGGTCCGATGATGCCCACGAAATCTCCCCGCTCGATACGCAGGGAGACTTCGTCCAGGATCCGCTCCCCGCCGGCATCCACGCAGACGTGCTCCAGTTCGGCCACGGGGGACCCGGCGGGCCGTCTGGAAGGTGGACCGACGGGATGCTCCATGGCCGCGCGCTCCGCGGGGCGCCCTAGCGGCACCCCAACCCCTCCCGAAGAGATCGCAGGTTCTCGTACATCGCGGCGACGTACGACCGTCCCCGCCGCAGGTCTGCCTCGCTCACCGTCTCCAGATCCGACAGCGGCAGCACCCGGGCCCCCACCTCCCGGGCCAGGACGTCCGCGGCCTTCCGGCTGCGCCGCGGGTCGGCGAAGATCACCCGGAGGCCCCGGGCGCGGGCCAGAGCCGCCAGGGAGGCCATTCGGGCGGGGCTGGGCTCGGCCTCCGCCGTCGGCCCGCTGATGGCGATCTGCACCAGCCCGTAGCGGGCGGCCAGATATCCGAACGCTGCGTGGGCGGCAAGGAATTCCCTGTGCCGGCAGGACGCCAGCCCGTCCCGATAGGCCCGGTGGAGGGACCGCAGCTCCTGCCGCAGCCGGGCCTCGGCCTGGCGGTAGACCGGTTCTCCCGCCGGGTCGGCGCGCGCCAGGGCCGCCGCCACGGCCGCCGCCACGGCCTCGGCGGCCACCGGATCCAGCCACAGGTGCGGGTCTGCCTCCAGCCCCGCGCCTGTCAGCACCGGAGCCGCCGCTTCCGCGGCCACCACCCGCACCGCCGGCAGGTCCGCCAGCAGCCTGTCGGCCCAGGGCTCCAGGCCGCGCCCGTTGACGATGACCACCTTCGCGCTGCGCAGGCGGACCACGTCCCGGGGCGTGGGCTCGTAGTCGTGCGGCGCGACCCCGGGGGGCACCAGCACCAGGACCTCCGCCCGGTCCGCGGCGATCTGCCGGGCGAACTCGTACAGGGGGTACGAGGACGCGACCACGACCACCCGGCCCGGCGCCGCCTGGGGCCGCGCGCACCCCGCCAGCGCCCCCGCCAGCAGAACCCCGGCGGCCACCCGCCTCACCGCGCCGGGCGCAGGCAGCGGGCGCACCGGCCGAACAGGTCCAGGCGGTGCTCCTGCACCACAAACCCCCGCCCGGCGGCCAGGCGGTGCGCCCGCCGCACCGGGCAGGCGTCCAGCCGCTCGACCCTGCCGCAGAGGATGCATATGAGGTGGTGGTGGTGACCGGCCAGCTCGTAGCGGGTCCGCCCGTCCCCGATGTGCACCACCCGCGCCACGCCCGCCCCCGCCAACGCCTGCAGCGTCCGGTACACCGTGGCCAGGGCCAGCCGGGGATGATACCGGCGGGCGCGCCGGTGGACGGCGGCGGCATCGGCGGCGCATCCCAGGCCAGCCAGGGCCCGCACCACCGCCTCCCGCTGGCGGGTCAGCCGCCGTCCCATCGCCCGCAGCCGGGCCAACGATGCCGCGCACTCGACCGGTATCCGCGCCGCAGCCATGGGTCTGGATCCGGGCCCTCCGTTGCGGCTACATGAGAATGATTCGCAACACGCCGGCAGGGGGCACAGTACCACGCGGGCGGGTCCCCGTCAAGCGCGCCGGCCCGGCGCAGGCGTCACACCGGTGTCGGGACCACGCGGTCGCCGCCAGCGGCCTTGGCCTGATACATGGCGCGATCGGCGGCACCCAGCAGGCCCGCAGCGGTCGTTGACGGCCTTGAACCCGTCCAGTTCCACCATCAGCAGGCTGAGGGGCGCCTCAGGCGCGGCCGCCTGTTCCCGTTCCAGGACCTGGCGCAGGGCCCGGAGGTTCCCCAGGCCGGTGAGGCTGTCGGTCCGCGCCAGGCGGGCGATCTCCAGGACCTGCACCCGCAGGGCGGCGGCCACCAGCACGATCGTGTAGAACAGCCCGATGTAGCTGACCAGGTAGGCCCCCACGGGCGCGTCGGCCGTCACCCGCACCGACGCGAACCACCCGGCCTGCCCGAGGGCGGCGCCCGCGACCAGGAACGCGCTGCACAGGGTGGCCACCGCCATCCCCCACCTCAATCCCCGCAGCATGGCCTCCACGGCCGCCGCCACGCTGTAGGCCCACACGAAGGGCCCCCGCACGCCGCCGGTGCCCTGGACGCCGATGGTGACGAGGACGACGGCGGTGACCACGTGGGCCACGGGGAGCCACCGGGGCAGGATCCCGTGGTCCAGGGCGGCCCGCTCGACCCAGGCCGCCGCCACCAGAGCGGCCCCCAGCCCTACCACCAGCGACGCAGGCGCCGGCATGCCCAGGGCGCGGGCCACCAGGACAGTCAGCACCACCCCCGCGGTCACGCCGGGCGTCAGGCGCGCCACAGCCCGCTGGGCCAGCGGGGGGTCTTCCGCCGCCCCCACCCAGAGATCGGCCGGAGTGTGCCCGAGCCCGCTCCTCAACCGGGCGAGGATGCCGGGCCCGGAGCTCCGATCGGGCGGACGCGAGGAGAGCACAGCCACGCTCAATCCTCCTGAGGTTCCCCTGCCCGCGGGACGGCCCGCTAGACCCGGCCGGCGCCCGCGGGGACGCCTCTGGCGGCGGCGGGGGCCTTCCGCTATACTGGGGGTTGCTGCCTGTCTTACGTTGGGGACAGAAAGTCCGCATCGTGGACACACCGACGGGGACCGGCGTCAAGAGCATCGATCGGGCGTGGGCCCTTCTCGCGTCCCTCGGCGAGGCCGGGCAGCCCCTCACGGTCCGGGACCTGGCCCGCCGGACGGGCCTGCCCCGACCGACCGTCTACCGCCTGGTAGACGCCCTCGCCCGCCACGGCGCGGTGGTGATCCAGGACGGAACCGTGGCCGTGGGGCACCGGGTGCTGTGGCTGGCCGGCCAGCGCCTGGCCCAGCTGGAACTGCGGGCGGCGGGCCGCCCCTACCTGATGGACCTGTGCCGGCAGGTGGGCGAGACCGTCCACCTGGGCGTCCTGGAGCAGGGCCACGTGGTGTACATCGACAAGGTGGAACCGCCCCGCCCCCTGCGCATGGCGTCCACCATCGGCGCCATCATGCCCGCCCACAGCACTGCCCTGGGCAAGGCCATGCTGGCCTGGTCGGACCCCCGCGCGGTCCGGGAGATCGTCGCCCAGCGCGGACTGCCCCGCCGGACCCCCCGCACCATCACCACCCTGGCGCGCCTGCAGCGGGAACTGGCGGCGGTGCGCGCCCGGGGATTCGCCGTGGACAACGTGGAGAACGAAGACGGCATCCGGTGCGTGGGCGCGCCCATCTTCGACCACCGGGGTCGGGTCGCCGGGGCGGTGAGCATTTCCGGTTCGGTCAGCACCATCAGCCTGCGCCGGGCCCGCGAGGAGCTGGGGCCCCGGGTCCGCGAGACGGCGGCCCGCATCTCCCGGGTCCTGGGATGGTCCGGCGCGCAGAAAGGAGGCCTGCCGTGATTGACCCCCTGGATCGGGCTGTGAGGGATCGGTGGCTGGCCGTGACCACGGCCTCGGTGGCGGACGCCGTGGACCGGGTCATCCGGCGCCGCGGCTTCATGGCCGCGGAGATCAAGCCCCTGGCGCCGGTCCGGATCGTGGGGCCGGCCGTGACGGTGCTGGAGCGCCGCAGCCTGGAGGCCCACCCTCCCCGTCACGCCCTGGACGCCATCGACGAGGCCCCCCCGGGCTCCATCATCGTCATCGCCACCGACGATCCGGAGGCCGCCCGGGACGTGGCCCTGTGGGGCGGGCTGATGACCGTGGCCGCGGTCACCCGGGGACTGGGCGGAGTGGTCCTGGACGGCGGAGTGCGCGACGCCGAGGAGATCCGGCGCGAGGGGCTGGCGGTCTTCGCCCGCTCGGTGGTGCCCTCCACCACCGTGGGCCGCTACGCCACCGTCGCCCGCGACATCCCGGTGGTGTGCGGGGGCGTCCCGGTCCACCCCGGGGACATCGTCGTGGGGGACGGCGACGGCGTCGTGGTCGTGCCCCGGGAGGCGGCCGCGGAGGTGCTGGCCGCCGCCGAGCAGATCGAGCAGGCCGAGCGGGCCGTGGCCCAGCGCATCCGCGAGGTGGGCAGCATCCGGCGGGCGGTGGAGGAGTTCGCCCGGATCTAGGACGTCGCTCCCGTCCGGGGCGGGGCCGGTCGGGATCGCCTCCGGGGGTCTGGGGCCGAGCGGGAGAGGCACCATGCCGGACATCGTCGCCCTGGGAGAGCCCATGGCCGAGTTCGCCGCCGTCGACTTCGGCGCCCTGGACGAGGTGTACACCTTCCGGCGCGGGTGGGGAGGCGACACCTCGAATGTGGTCGTCGCGGCCGCCCGACTCGGCGCGTCGGCGGGGTACATCACGCGGGTGGGAGACGACGCCTTCGGCCGGTCATTCCTGCGCCTGTGGGCCCAGGAGGGGGTGGACGCCTCCCGGGTGGTGGTGGACCGGGAGGCGTCCACCGGCGTGTACTTCATCGCCCGCTACGCGGGCGGCCACAGCTTCACCTACTACCGCGCGGGGTCGGCGGCCAGCCGGCTGACGCCGGGCGACCTCGATCGCGACTACCTGAGGCGGGCGCGGGTCGTGCACACCAGCGGCATCACCCAGGCCATCTCGCCCTCCGCCCGGGACACGGCGGCCGCCGCCATGGAGATCGCGCGCGGCGCCGGCGTCCGGGTCAGCTACGACCTGAACCTGCGGCCGCGGCTGGCTCCGGTGCCTCACCTGCGGACCCTGGTGGCGGAAGCCCTTCCCCGGGCAGACATCGTGTTTCTCAGCGAGGAGGACGCCGGCCATCTGGACGACACCCGACCGGCGGAGGCGGTGGCCGAGGACCTGTGCGGCCGCGGACCGCGCCTGGTGATCCTGAAGAGGGGCGCGGCCGGGTGCCTGGTGATCACCGCCGGCGGCGAGCGCTGGGCGGTGCCCAGCTGGCCGGTGGAGGTGGTGGACGCCACGGGGGCAGGCGACGCCTTCGACGCCGGCTTCCTGGTGGAGTGGCTGCGGGGGGTCCCGCCGCCGGAGGCCGCGCGCCTGGCCACGGCGGTGGGCGCCCTGACGGCGGCGGGCCTGGGGGCCGTCGCTCCCCTGCCCACCCGCGCCGAGGTGGAACGGTTCATGGTGCAGCATGGCGATTCCCGGACGAAAGGAGGGACACGGTGATGCGCAGCAAGCCAGCAGTCCTGGCGGCCGCCGTGGTGCTGGTCCTGGCGGGATGGGGGGTGACCACCAGCCGCGCCGGACCGGCCCTGATTCCCCTGAAGGTGGGGATCGTGGCGGCCATCGACCAGCTCGGCGTCCCGGTGGCCCTGGACCGGGGCCTGTTTGAAAAGTGGGGGCTGGATGTGACCATTGCCACCCCCTACCCCACCGGCGTGGATCAGCTCAACGCCCTCCAGGCGGGGGAGATCCAGATGGGGCAGGTGGGCGTCCCCATGATCGGGGCCGTCCTGCGGGGTATGGACCTGGTGATCGTGGGCAATTACTCCGGTTCGGCGGTCCGGCTGGGCGGGGACAACACCATGGCCCTGGTCACCCGCAAGGGCAGCGGCATCCGGACCATCCAGGATCTGCGCGGCAGGCGGGTGGCGGTCTCCTTCGGGACCATCAGCCACCTGTACATTCTGGGCATCCTGGAGAAGGCCGGGCTCACCGTCCGCGACCTGACCCTGGTCAACACCCCGCCCCAGGAGATGCCGGTGGCCCTGCGGGGCGGGGCGGTGGACGCCTTCGCCACCTGGGATCCCTGGCCGGTGATCGCCCTGCGGGAGATTCCCGACACCTATGAGGTGGTGCGGGGCGGAGGCTTCATCGGCTTCATGGGGTTCAACGTGGCCCTGCGCGGGTGGGCCGAGCGCAACCAGGAGACCATCGAGCGCTTCCTGGCCGCCCGGGCGGAGGCGGACAAGTTCATGCGGGCCAACCCGGTGCAGACCGCCATCATCGCCGTGCGCTGGCTGCCGGGGCTGCGGCCCGAGGTGGCCCTGCAGGGGGTGCGCAACAACCTGCCCACCATCGACATCCGCATCTCCTGCTACAACTACCTGGCGCTGCACAATGGCGTGCAGACCCTGCACCGGCTGGGGTTCATCCCGGGGACATTCGATGTGAACCGGGTGTTCATGCCCGGGCCCATCCTGAACGTGATGCGCAACCACCCGCAGCTGTTCGACGACCTGCCGCCCATTCCGCGGAACGCGCAGGTGGGGCCGGGGTTCGTGTTCCGGGGAACGTGCCCGTAGGATGACCCGGCAGGCCGGAGCCGGCCCGGATGCGGGCCGGGCGCGCGTGGGGTCGCCGGCGCGGCGATGGCTGGGGGCGGCGCTGTGGTTCGCCGCCCCCTTCGCCGCGCTGGTCCTGGCGTGGCATCTGACGGTGCGCCTGGCCGGGATTCCCCTGCGGGTGTTCCCCGCCCCCGCCGACGTGGCCGCGGCGCTGGTGCAGCAGGTGCGCACCGGTGACCTGGCCGACCACATCGCCCAGAGCCTGCGCCGGGTCCTGGTGGGGACAACCCTGGCGGTGGCCACCAGCATCCCGCTGGGGGTGGCCATCAGCTCCAGCCGGGTCCTGGCGGGCCTGCTGCTGCCGGTCCTGCGGTTCTTCTCGGTCCTGGCGGGCATCGCCTGGATCCCCCTGGCGACCCTGTGGTTCGGCTACGGCTTCGGTGCCATCACCTTCATCATCTTCAACGCGGTGTTCTTCATCGTGCTGTACAACACGCTGCTGGGCGTGAGCAGCATTCCCCAGGTCCTGCGGGACGCCGCCCGGTGCCTGGGAGCCCGCCCCTGGCATGTCCTGGTGGAGGTGCTCCTGCCGGGGGCGCTGCCCAACATCGTGACCGGCATCCGGACGGGCATGGGATTTGCCTGGCGCGGGCTGATCGCCGCCGAGATCATCGCCACCAACGCCGGCCTGGGCTACATGATCTTCCTGGCGCGGGACTTCTACCGCACCGAGGTCATCGTGCTGGGCATGATCCTGATCGGCGCCCTGTGGGTGCTCATCGACCGGTCCGTGCTGGCGCCCCTGGAGCGCCGCACCATCGAGCGGTGGGGCCTGACCCGGGGGGCGCCATGAGGGGACGCCTGCGCCGCCTGGTGGGGTGGGGCCTGACGCGGCCGGCGGTCCAGGCCGCCCTCCCCTTCGTCCTCCTGGTGGGCGTCTGGCAGCTGGTGGTGGAGCTGGAGATCTACCCCCGGGCGTTCTTCCCCGGCCCTGGCGACGTGGCGGCCGCCCTGGTGGCCCTGACCTACAAGGGCATCCTGCCCGCCTACCTGCAGGACAGCGTCACCCGCCTGGCCGTGGGCACCGCGGTGGGCGCGCTGGTGGGCATCCCGCTGGGCGTGCTGATCGGCCTGCACCCCCTCAGCTACCGGTTCTTCTGGCCGCTGATCATCTTCTTCCAGGCCATCGGCGACATCGCCTGGCTGCCCATCCTGCTCATCTGGTTCGGCTTCACGCTGACCACCATGACCTTCGTGATCGTCTACACCGTGGTCTTCCCCATCATCTTCAACACCGCCCTGGGAGTGCGCACCGTGCCCGTGGACGTCATCCGCGCCGCCCAGTGCCTGGGCGCTTCCCGGAGCCAGATCCTGTGGGAGGTCCTCCTGCCCGGCGCCTTGCCCAACATCATCACGGGGCTGCGCACCGGCCTGGGCTACGGATGGCGCGCCCTGATCGCGGCGGAGATCATCGTGGGCACCAGCGGCATCGGCTTCATGATGTTCGACGCGCGCCGATCGGGCAGCGTGGTGGAGATGATCCTGGGAATGATCCTGCTGGGGCTGCTGTGGTATGCGGTGGACGCCGGAGTGCTGCGCCCGGCGGAGCAGGCCACCGTCGAACGCTGGGGACTGGTCCGCGCCACGGGGTGACCGGAGATGGACGGCGGCCTGATCATCCGCAACCTCAGCAAGGTCTACTCCAATCCCTACACCGGCGAGCACGTGGTGGCCATCGAGGACGTCTCGCTGGAGATCCCGCCCGGAGAGTTCGTGGCCATCCTGGGGCCCAGCGGCTGCGGCAAGACCACCCTGCTCAACATCGTGGCGGGGTTCCTGCCTCCCACCCGCGGCGAGATCCTGCTCAACGGGCGGCGCATCCAGGGCCCGGGGCCGGACCGGGGCGTGGTGTTCCAGAGTTTTGCGCTGTTTCCCTGGAAGACGGTGCTGGAGAATGTGGCCTTCGGCCTGAAGATGCGCGGCGTGCCCCGGGCGGAGCGCGAGCGCATCGCCCGGGAATACATCGCCCTGGTGGGGCTGGTGGGCTTCGAGAACCGCTACCCCCACGAGCTGTCCGGGGGCATGCAGCAACGGGTGGGCGTGGCCCGCGTCCTGGCCAACAACCCGGACCTGATGCTCATGGACGAGCCGTTCGCCAGCGTGGACGCCCAGACCCGCATGACCCTGCAGGAGGAGCTGTCCCGCATCTGGGAGGCGCGGCGGCCCACCATCCTGTTCGTCACCCACGACGTGGAGGAGGCCGTCTTTCTGGCCAACCGGGTCGTGGTCCTGACCCCGCGGCCGGCCCGGGTGCGCGCGACGGTGGACGTCCCCCTCGCGCGCCCGCGCCGGTGGCAGGCCCTGGTGGAAGACCCGGACTACAAGAGCCTGGTGGCCCGGGTCCTGGCGCTGGTCCGGGACTCCGCGGGATGACCCCGAGCCGGCTCGCGTCGTCCCGTCCGGCCCGGATCCTTCTCGCCGCGGCGGTCCTCACCGCGGCGTGGCAGGGCTGGCTCGCCTGTCAGGCCGGACCCAAGATCCCGGCGGACCTGGACCGGTACGTCTCCGAGCGCGGCGCGGTGGACCTGCTGGTGGTGCTGCGGTTCCCGCCCGAGCGGTTTCACATCCTCACCTTCCAGAAGTTCGGGCGGGTGTCGGGGACCCGTGACCACGCCGTGGAGGTGCGGGCCGTTCCCCGCCGGCGGGTGCGGGAGATCGCGCGCCTGTACTGGGTCCGGGAGATCCGCCCCCTGACCGACGAGGCGCCCTGAGGGTCAGGGCGGCAGCAGCAGGGCCTTGCCGGGGAGCTGGCGGGACTCCAGCGCCCGGTGGGCATCGGCAGCGGCGGCCAGGGGGTACGTCCGGGCGATGCGGACACGCACCTCCCCCCGTTGCACCCATCCGAACACCGCCCGCGCCCGCTCCAGCAGTTCCTCACGGGTGGCGGTGTAGTGGCCCAGGCTGGGCCGGGTCACAAAGAGAGACCCTTTGGCCATCAGCGTGAGCGGCGAGATGGCCGGCGGCGCGCCGCTGGCGTTGCCGAACAGCACCAGGTAGCCCCGGGGCTGCAGCACGTCCAGGTCCTTCTCGGCGGTGGCGCGCCCGACCCCGTCGTACACCACGTCCACGCCCCGACCGCCGGTGATCCGGCGCACGGCCTCCACGAAGTCCTCCTGGTCGTAGCGGATCACGTGGTCGGCTCCCGCCTCCCGGGCCAGGCGGGCCTTCTCCTCGCTGGAGGCGGTCCCCACGACCACCGCCCCCAGCCGCTTGCACACCTGCACCAGGATTTGCCCGGTCCCTCCCCCGGCGGCGTGCACCAGGACCGTCCGGCCGGCCCGCAGGGGGTACGTGCTGTGGGTCAGGTAGTGTGCGGTCATCCCCTGCACCATGACGGCCGCGGCGATGTGGGCGTCCAGGCCCTCGGGCACGGGCACCAGGCGGGCGGCCGGGACCACGGCGTACTCGGCGTAGGCGCCCGGATACATCGCCCACGCCACCCGGTCGCCGGGCCGCAGATCGTCCACCCCCGGCCCCACCGCATCCACCACCCCGGCGGCCTCGGATCCCGGGGTGAAGGGCAGGGAGACCTGGTACAGGCCGGTCCGATGGTACGTGTCCAGGAAGTTCAGCCCCGCCGCGTCGACCTTCACCCGGACCTCCCGCGGGCCCGGGGTCGGGACCGGCACCTCCTCATACTGCAGGACCTCTGGCCCTCCGTGGGCGTGGATGCGAACGGCCTTCACGGATCCTCCCCCTTGTATTGACCGGCACAGCCGGCCTCCAGTATAGCGGCCGCGGAGGGTGCCGGCCACCCCGCCCGGAGGGATGAACACGGGCGCCGGCGGGTACGTTATGGTGATGGAGGGACCTCCGGGCCGAGGTGGAAGTTCATCAGAGGGAGGGGACCCATGGGAGTCTGGCGCTGTCCGCGGTGCGGAGCCACGGTGACCCTTCAGCCGCAGTTCGGGGAGATCGTGGCGGTGTACGACCTGTGCGGCCGCCGGGATCCCCGCTCCCCCTCCGCTCCCGTGCGCATGGAGCCGGTGAGCGCGGACACGGTGGGTGCCGCTTCCTCGCCCGAGCGGGAGCTGGTCCCCACCCGCTAGGGGGGGCCGCGCGCCTTCCCCGGCGGCCGCCGGGCAGCCCGCCCGTCGCCTGACCGTCACGCGCCGGGCATGCCGTCGCGTTGAGGCCTTCGCCGCGCCGCCCCCGGTCTGATCCGCATGGACCCCGGGCATGCCTGCTGCGGAGGAAACGGCCGCCGGCGGACGAATCACCCGATCCCGGCATCCCATGGACGCGCCGCGCCTGCAGCGCTTTGACGGCAACCCCATCCTGGCGCCCACCAGCCGGTGGTGGGAAAACCGTTGGGTCTTCAACTGTGGAGCCACCCTCTACCAGAACCGGGTGGTGCTGCTGTACCGGGCCCAGGGGGCCGACTGGGTCTCCCGCTTCGGCCTGGCGGTGCTGGAGGACGGGGTGCGGGTCGTCGAGCGCAGCCCCCGTCCGGTCTTCGAGCCCGCCCTGAACAACCCGTGGGAGAGGCTGGGTGTGGAGGACCCCCGGGTGACGTTTCTCGACGGGCGGTACTTCATCTGCTACACGGCGGCCTCCCTGTATCCGGCCCTGCGGCCGGTCCGCCGGCGGGGGCCCTCCCCCTTCGACGACAACGGCGTCCCCTGGCGGACGCGGATCGCCATCGCCACCACCCGCGACTTCGTGCTTTTCCGCCGCGTGGGGCTGGCCTTCCGCCAGTGGGACGACAAGAACGGAGCCCTGTTCCCGGCCCGCATCCGCGGGCGGTACTACCTGCTCCACCGGATCTTCCCCAACATCCACCTGGGGACGTCCCTGGATCTGCGCCGCTGGCGGGACCTGGGGCCCATCCTCACCGTCCGGCCGGGAAGCTGGGACAGCAACCGCATCGGCCCGGGGGCACCGCCTCTGTGGACTCCCTATGGCTGGCTTCTGTTCTACCACGGGGTGGACGACAGCCGCGTCTACCGTCTGGGGGTGGCCCTGCTGGATCTGGAGCACCCCCGCCACGTCCTGGCGCGAGCTCCCAACCCGATCCTCGAACCGGAGGAGCCCTACGAGCGGGAGGGCCTGGTGCCCAACGTGGTGTTCACCTGCGGGGCGGTGGAGCTCGGGGACCGCTACTTCGTGTACTACGGGGCCGCCGACAGCGTCATCGGCGTGGCCAGCGTCTCCCGCCAGGCTCTGCTGCAGTGGGCCGCCGACGCCGCCCGGACAGCCCCCTCGGTGCCGGCGCGCCTGATCCGGGCCGCGCGCCGCGAGGCCTACGAGGTGGCCCGTCACCGCAGGACAGGCTGAGGCCGCAGCCGGAAGCCCGCCCGCCGGCGGGGGCGAGGCGGCACCGTGTCCACGCCCAGCAGCCGGCCCAGGCTCAGGCGGGCCAGCAGGAAGGTGATGGTGGCCTCGGCCCCGCAGTTGAGGTTGACCCCGCCGGGATGCAGGCCGTCGTGGCAGGCTCCCGTGCGGGGGTCGTAGACGGCCGCGCCGGCGGTGTTCCGACCGGCAAACCAGCCAAACGCCTCCTCCGCCAGTCGGCGATAGCGGGTCTCACCGGTGGTCTCCGCCGCCACCACGTACAGTTCCACCAGGCTCCCCGCATCCACCGGCTGCTGATCGTACCACGCCCGGGGGCCTCCGCGGGGATACCACCCGCGGTTGCCCACCGGCACCAGCACCCGCTCCCCTCCCCCGACCGGGAGGTGAAGGGTCCGCTCCAGGAACCCTGTGGTCTCCTCCGCGCCCCGCCGGAACCGCTCCAGGCCCGTCAGGCGGTAGACATCCCACAGGGCCGCGGGCAGGCGGCCGGGCTCGTAGGTCAGGATGTCCTCAAACCACACCCACTCCCCGCCGCTGTGGTCGTCCAGGGCCCGGAGCAACCGGTCGCCCAGCACGGTGGCCAGGGCCTTCGCCTCGGGCCGTCCCGTGGCCCGACAGTAGGCGGTCAACCCCAGGATGGCATTGGCTTGGCCGCGGCAGGACCGCAGACCGTCCAGGTGCGGCCACACGCGGTGCAGGATGAACTCCGCCGTGCGGCGCAGGGAATCGGGAAGGGAGGACGCCACCACCTCACCGCAGGCCCACGCGCACCGGCCCAGGCAGTCCTCGGAGCCCGGGCGACCGTCGGGCCGCCGGTCGTACCGGATCAGGTGGACGAACGTGCCGTCCTGCCGCTGGGCGTACAGCAGGAAGCCCAGGGTGGTCCGGGCCAGGGTCTCCCGCCACCGCAGGGGAGGCAGGCGCGCGGCCACCACCAGGGCGCGGGCGTTGTCGTCGGTGGCGTAACCGCTGGCGGGGTCCTGCACCCCGAAGCGGGCAAACTGCAGGACCCCCGTCTCATCGGTGAGCCGGCGCAGGTGGGCCACGGACAGCGGAGGGAGCATGGCGGTCTCAGAAGGCCACGGCGCGGGCGGCGGCCACCTCGGCAAACAGCTCGCCATAGGCCGCCGCCACCCGGGGCCACGCCATCTGCCGGCCCAGGCTGTAGGCGGCGCGCTGGAGCCGTTCCCGCAGGTGAGGATCCTCCAGCAGGCGCGTGATGGCCGCCGCCATCTCCCGGGGAGCGCGGAATGGCACCAGCAGGCCCCGCCCCTCGGCCAGCACATCCCGGGCGTACAGGTAGGGGGTGGAGATGATGGCCCGCCCGCATCCCAGGGCGTAGGACAGCGTGCCGCTGACGATCTGGCGCGGGTTGTGATAGGGGGTGATGTACACGTCGGTGGCCAGCAGGTAGCGGATCAGCTCCCGGTCGGGCAGGTAGCGGTTCTCGAACCGCACGTGCTCCTCCAGGCCCCGCTGCCGCACCCGCTCCTGCAGCCACTCCCGGTAGCTCTCGCCCTGCTGCCGCCGGACCATGGGGTGGGTTTCCCCCAGCACCAGGTACAGCACGTCGGGATGGCGGGGCACCACGTGGACCAGGGCGTCGATCACGTCCTCGATGCCCTTGCCGGGATTCAGCAGACCGAAGGTGGACAGCACGCGCCGGCCGGACAGGCCCAGGTCGGCCTTGACGCGCGCCGGATCCTGCCGGCTCACCGGCGGCACGCCGTGGGGGATGACGCGCACGCGCCGGTCGTCCACCCCGTACTCCCGCCTCAGGATGTCCACCGCCGACCGGGTCATCACGACCACGGCGGCGCTGTGCTCGCACAGCGCCCGGATGATGGCCTCAGCCACCGGAGGCGGATCGGGGAGGACGGTGTGCAGGGTGGTCACCAGGGGGACGGTCGGTCGTTCCCCCAGCCGCAGCACGTAGGCGCCCCACTCCCCGCCGAAGATCCCGAATTCGTGCTGCAGGTTCACCACATCGACTCCCGACGCCGAGAGCTCCCGGGCCGTCCGGACGTAGGTGTCGACGTCGTGCTGGAGAATCCGCCAGCGGACGCGCGGCGGGTAAGGGCGCGCCACAGCGTCCTCATCCACTGCGGCCACCACGGCCTCCACCGGAGGATTGTGGCCGGCCAGCGCCTCGATCAGGTCCCGGGTGAACGTGGCGATCCCGCACTCCCGCGGCGGGTAGGTGCTGACGAATGCCACCCGGACCCGGCGGGAGGGACGGTCATCGGAGTCGGTCAGGATCCGGTCCACCATGGATCTCACCTGCCGCTTCCGACGCCCCGCAAGGGGCCTCCCACAATCGAAACGACAGCTGGAAACGCGCCGGACGCGGCTGGTCCGGCGGGGTCGGTATGCGATTGTGATGCGCGGCTTCGCCGCTATTATACCAGCCGGCCCGTGTCAGGGAAACCCGGTCCGCGCCCGGGGCCGCGGGCGAATCGGTCGGCTACCCGATGGCGCTCGCGTCCCCTCGCCCTTAGGATACGCCCGAGGAGGGTGATGACCGCGATGCCGCGCATCCTGCCTGTGGTGCTGGCGGCAGTGCTGGGTCTGGCCGCGGCGGCCGTCCCGGCACCCGCCGGTGACTTCTACGTGGCCCTTGCGCCGTATCTGACCACCACCCATCCGTGCACGTACCACGTCAAGGGGTCCTGCCAGGGCGAGCTGGCGGGTGCGACGTTCCGCTACTGGCTGCGGTCCACCGACGGGACGGTGAGCCGCAGCGGCGTGGTGCGGGCCGGGGACGACGGGTTCGTGGAGCTGTGGGTCCCGCCCCACAAGCGCTACGTGATCACCTTCGCCTACCAGGGACGGCGGGGCACCGGAACCTTCTCCTCGTTCCCCCGCGACCCCACCTGCATCACCACCATCCGGCTCCGCTAGGGTGCAAGGTCCGCGGCCCCGCCGGTCAGGACTTGGGCTGCAGCCCGAAGACCTGGTACTGGAGCGTGATGTAGTCCCTCCACTGGTCGGGCACGCTGGCTTCGGGGAAGATGGCGGTCACCGGGCACACCGACTCGCAGGCGCCGCAGTCGATGCACTCTTCCGGGTGAATGAACAGCTGGGCCAGTAGCTTCTCCTTGGGCACGCCCTCGGCGGGAACGTGCACCGCTTCACCCTTGGGGATCACCTGCTTGTCCGGCCCGGGACCGGTGGACGGGTCGGGAACGACGAAGCTGCCCACCTCGTCCACGTACTCGTAGATGCAGTCGACCGGGCAGACCTCCACGCAGGAGCGGTCCTTGGTCCCAATGCACGGTTCAGCGATGATGTATGCCACCGCACACCTCCCGTCGCAGGTCTGCACTTCCGACACCAGCGTACCCGCGACATCGGCCGCGGGCAATAGCCGCAGGCGAACCTATGTTCACTGGTCTATTGATCCCAGGAGGATTCAGAATGCGGAGTTTTGAATACAGTACTCAGTACTCCGAATACGGAGGGCTTTCGATGGTCGAGCGTGCTCCCGCCATTCCCATCCTGGCCGCTCCGCTTCCCCCGCGGGAGCCGGTCAGCCAGGTGATCTACCGGCACCTGCGCCAGCACCTTGCCGACGCGAGGATTCCTCCGGGGACGCGGCTGCACGAGGTCGAGCTGGCCGCCGCGTGGCGGCTAAGCCGGACGCCGGTGAGGGAGGCGCTGCGGCGGCTCGAGCTGGAAGGGTTTCTGCGCCCCGCCGGACGTCGGGGGTTCGAGGTCCCCGTCCGGACCCGCTCCGACCTGGAGGACCTGTTCGACCTGCAGGAGGTGCTGGAAGGCCTGGCGGCCCGGCGGGCGGCCGAACGGGCGGCGGCCCCCGCCGTGGCCCGGCTGAACGACCTCATCAGAGCCCACGGCGCCGCCCTGCAGCGGCGGGATCTGGACGGGGTGCTGGCCGCCCACGAGGAGCTCCACCGGGCGATCACCGCTGCTGCCGGCAACGCCTGCCTGGCGGCGGTGGTGGACCTGGTGCGGGCCCACCTGCAACCCGCACGCATGCGCGTCCTCCGCACCCGGGAGCGGGCCACACGGTCGTTTCGCGAAATGGCCAAGGTGACGGCCGCCATCCGCGCCCGCGATCCGGCCAGGGCGGAGGCCGCGATGCGCGAGCACCTGGCCAGCGTTCGCGCGGACGTCCTCGCTCAGTGGGACCAGGCATGATCCGGCGCCCGCTCGGGTGGACGGGAGTGCCCGTGCCGGTCATCGGCCAGGGCACCTGGCAGATGGAGCGGGACGGCCGTCGGGCGGTGGCTGCCCTGCGGGCCGGGCTGGACGCCGGCATGACCCACATCGACACCGCGGAGATGTACGGAGCCGGCCGGGTGGAGGAGATCGTGGGGGAGGCCATTGCCGGCCGCCGCCACGAGGTGTTCCTGGCGTCCAAGGTCCTCCCCGAGCACGCGACCTTCCCGGGCGTCCTGCGCGCCTGTGAGGGCAGTCTGCGGCGCCTGCGTACCGAGTGGCTGGACCTGTACCTGCTGCACTGGCCCTCGACCCATCCCCTGGAGGAGACGGTGCGGGCGTTCGAGCGTCTGGTGCGGGAGGGCAAGATCCGTTTTTACGGGGTCAGCAACTTCGACGTGCCCGATCTGGAAGGCGCGGTGGCGGTCGCCGGCGAGGGGCGCGTGGCGTGCAACCAGGTTCTCTACCACCTGGGCGAGCGCGCCATCGAGCACGCCGTGCTGCCCTGGTGCGAGGCCCGCGGCATCGCCGTGGTGGGCTACAGTCCGTTCGGCTCCGGCGCCTTCCCCTCCCCCCGCTCCCGCGGCGGGCGGGTCCTGGAGGAGATCGCGCGGGCGCGGGGCGCGACCTCCCGCCAGGTGGCCCTGGCGTTCCTGGTGCGGCGGCCCTCCCTGTTCACCATCCCCAAATCCTCGTCCGTGGAGCACGTGCGGGAAAACGCGGGCGCAGGCGACCTCGTCCTGACCGCCGAGGAGACCGCGCGCATCGAGGAGGCGTTTCCCGCAGGACCACCGCGGCGCACCCTTCCGGTGCTCTGAGGGCCCCCGCCGGACGGCCGCACTCCCCCGTGCGGCCTCCGGCAGCCTCGCAGAGCAATCCCGCGAGACGGGGTTCGGTGCCCGCCGCGCCGCTGCGCCAGCCTTGTCGATGGCCTGTGCTTCCGGTCCCTGACCCGTGGGGCGCCCCGCGCCTAGCCGTCTCCCACGAAGCGTTCGATGGCCTCGGCGACGCGCTCCGGCGCCTCGAGGCTGGGGAAGTGGCTATTGGTGGACAGACGCTCCACACGGAACCAGGGGTTTTCGACGGCGAACGCCCGCTGGGCTGCCAGGAACTCCGGGTGCGGCGGCTGGGCGTACAGGTGGAGCGTGGGTACCGGCGGGTCCAGGGCGCGCAGGGCCCTGAGCCCACTTCCCGCTTCAGCGTACGCCCGGGTGATCTCCCGGCCGGCCCGTGCCCACCATTCGTACCCGTACGAGCCCATGTCCTCCTTCACAAACCGGGTCACCACCGGGTCGTCCACGTGCTCCAGCCACATGGCGAAGAGACCCGCCCGTGCCTGCTCCCAGCGGTCCCGGTCCTGAAGCGCCTCCAGCACCGCCAGGAATGGCGGCGGCGGGTCCAGGATGAGCCAGTCCAGCAGCACCAGCTTGGGCACTCGATCGCCCAGCCGTCGCCGCAGCTCGAGGGCGATCCAGCTCGCGTGGGCCTGGGCGACGGGAACCACCCGCCGTGCGCCGCTCGCCCCGATGACGGCCAGAGCGTCTTCGACCAACGCCTCAGACCCGAAGTCGCCCTGGGGCAGCTCCGAGCCTCCGTGGGCGCGCCAGTCCAGAGACACCGTCCGCCTCGTGGAGGATACGCGAGGCAAGAGCCGCTCGAATACGCGCCGGCTGGAGCACCAGCCGGGCAGCAGCAGAAGGGCCGGCTCACCACTGCCTGAGTCCACATAGTCAATGGACACGCTCCCTGCGGCGATGGCCCGAGGCATGTTCCACCTCCACCGTGAGGAAGTCAATTGCCGCTTTCTATTGGGCACACAATTAGACGGGCCGGGGGTTGGCACCCGCGGCTCGCCTGCATCAGATCTGGTGGAGGCGGCGGGAATCGAACCCGCGTCCTGGGAGAGCGAGGGCCAGGCGTCTACGCGCGTATCCCGGGTTTGGCATCTCGCGTCCAGGCCCTCCCCCGGGCGGGATGCCCGGACGCCAGCCCTGCTGGGGTTCCCGCGACGGCGGCCGGGCCGGCCGGTCGCCGCAGTAGCCGGCTGGTGGCGCCCTTCCCGGGCCGCCGGCCCTCCCGGGTGGACGTACGCTGCTACTTAGGCAGCGTAGGCGTACTGTGTGTTGGCGTGTATGCGCCGTCCGGCTGATTAACGAGGTCCCGGACCCCCTCGGCGCGCAGCCTCGCTTCTGCCATCCCAGTCGAGACCGTTCGCCCCCGAATCCGCCTTCATTATACCACGGAGGTGCCGGCCGTCCGGTCAGGTGGCCAGCAGCGCCGCGCCCCGCGCCGCGTCGAACCCCATCTCCTGGGCCGACTCCACCACCGCCCCGCCCAGGGGGATCCGCCGGCACCGCTCGATGCGGACCCGGGCGGCCTGGCAGATGGGGCACTGGTGGATGACGATGCGCATCCAGGTGCGGTCGGACCGCTGCACCCGCCCGGCGCGGACCCGCGCCAGCAGCGCCCGGGCTTCCAGCGGACGGCGCTGGTGGATCGCCGTCTCCCACTCGCGCACCGCTGCCTGGTTCGCGCTCTCCACCAGGTGGCGCAGCTCGTAGAAGCGGCGGTTCTTCCAGCAGAAGGGAACGCCGGTCAGGTACGAAATGGTCCACCCGGTGCTGACTCCCGCCGCCAGGATCTCCACCAGCAGCCGCACCATCCCCAGCCACAGGGCCGCCGGCGCCGGGAGGGGAATCTGGGCGGGCATCTGGGCGCTGATGGCCGCCGCGGCCTGGGACACCAGCAACCGCAGGTAGTCCAGCACCGCCAGCAGGTCAAAGCCGTCCCCCGCCCCCACGCGCGTCCGGTAGGCGAGGTAGTCCAGCAGGACCGCTCCGGCGTAGGCGGTCACCCCTCCCACCTGGGCAAAGATGCGAAAGCTGGCGGTGTCGTGGTTGTGGGTCAGGCGGATGGCCGCCACCACGCCCAGGGCCGAGGCGGACCCCACCAGCGCCGCGCCCACGGGCACGGCGGCCAGCACGTTGGCGTGGGCCAGGGAGACCAGATGGGCCAGGTAGGCGGACGCGCAGGTGGTCAGGGCGGCCAGGACGACCGTCAGGGCGGCAGGCACCGGGATCCCCTCCTGCCCGTGATGTGCCCGCGCCCCGCCCGTCCTAGGCGCGCCCTCCCGGGGCGGGGCCCCGGCGGCGCAGGGCCCGCGCGATGCGCCGGGCGGCCTCCCGCTCTTCGATGGCGGCCCGACGGTCGTACTGCCGCTTGCCCCGGGCCAGGGCCAGCTCCACCTTGGCCATCCCCCGGGAGAAGTACACCCGCAGGGGGATCAGGGTGTAGCCCTTCTGGGAGACCTTGCCGGCGAGCCGGCGGATCTCGTGCCGGTGCAGCAGCAGCTTGCGCCGCCGCAGGGGGTCGTGGTTGAAGATGCTCCCCGCCTCATAGGGAGGGATGTGCATGTGGTACAGCCAGACCTCGCCGTTCTCGATCCGGGCGTACGCCTCCTGGATGCTGGCCCGGCCCGCCCGCAGGGACTTCACCTCGGTCCCCGTGAGGACCAGCCCCGCCTCCAGGGTGTCCTCGATGTGATAGTCGAACCGCGCCCTCCGGTTGGTGGCCACAACCCGCTCCGCGCTCTGGGTCGCCATCGCGACTCCTCCCGGGTCAGCGCAGCTGACCGCCCACGGCCACCAGCAGCAGGCCCACCACCGCGGCGGCGATCTCCACCGTGCGGGTGGCGGGATGGGCGGCGCCGCCCGCCGCGCCCGCGACGGCCACCAGCGCCAGCACGATCCACCCGGCGGTTTCCAGGAAGGCCCCGAAGGACAGGGGACGCCGGCCGCGCAGGTAGTCCCGGTGGTGCCGGACGACCACCGCTCCCGTGACCACCACAGCCGCCACCCACAGGAGCCGTCCCGGCGTCACGGCAGCCGCACCGCCACCACGCCGGCCCCCTCGGCCACCAGAGTGCCGTCCCGGGTGATCTCCACCCGCCCGGTGTGCAGACCGCCCCGGGATCCGGTCGGACGCGCGGTGACCACCAGGCGGTCGCCGGGCCGCACCGGGCGGCGGAAGCGCACCTCGATCTTCCCCGTGACCGCGGGCTGGCCCCGGACAAACCAGATGTTGGCGAGGGCGTCGTCCACCAGGGCGGCGAGAATCCCGCCGTGGACCAGCCCCTCGTAGCCCACGTGCAGGTCGGTGGGCACGAACGTCGCCTGCACGCCGTCCTGATAGGGCCGGAACTCCAGCCTCAGGCCCATGGGGTTGTCGGGCCCGCAGACAAAACAGCGCCTGGCGTCACGCGACATCGCCGGATCCTCCCGCGGGGGGCGTGCCCGGCTCGCCGTGAGGGCGCCCCCAGGGAAGGGGCTCCCCGCGCACCAGATCCACGGCGTGGCGCAGGGCGGGCAGGATGACCTCCAGCCACTGCTCCACTCCCCGGGGACTGCCGGGCAGGTTGACGATCAGCGTCCGCCCCCGCACGCCCGCCACCCCCCGGGAGAGAACCGCCAGCGGGGTCGCCTGTCCCGTCCGCACCCGGGCCGCCTCGGGAATCCCGGGCACCACCCGCTCGACCACATCCAGCGTGGCCTCCGGGGTCACATCGCGGGGGGCCAGGCCGCTGCCGCCCGTGGTCAGGACCAGGTCCACCGCCAGGCGGTCCGCGTATGCCCGCAGGCGCTCGGCGATCTGCGGCCGGTCGTCGGGCAGCACGTCGTGGGCCACCACCTCCGCCCCGCGGTCCCGGAGGATCCGGACAGCCAGCTCGCCGCTGGTGTCGGGATGCTCCCCCCGGGCGACGGAGTCGCTGAGGGTGAGCACCACAGCCCGCACGCCCCGCAGGTCGGAAGTCATCTACGGTTCCCCGGGCCGCCGGTAGTCTCCGCTGCGGCCTCCGGTCTTGCGCACCAGGCGGATCCGATCGATGGTCATCTCCCTGTCCACCGCCTTGCACATGTCGTAGATCGTCAGCGCCGCCGCCGCCACCGCCACCAGCGCTTCCATCTCCACCCCCGTGGGGGCGCGGGTCCGCACCGTGGCCTCGATCTGCACCGCGCTGGCGCGGTCGTCCAGGCGGAACGACAGGTCGACCCCCGTCAGGGGCAGCGGGTGCGCCAGAGGGATCAGCTGGTCGGCGCGTTTGGCGGCCAGGACGCCGGCCACGTGGGCGACGGCCAGGACGTCCCCCTTGGCCACCTGGTGGTCCCGGATCTGCGCCAGGGTGGCCGGACGCATGCGCACCTCTCCCCGGGCCACCGCCACCCGCAGGGTCGCGGGCTTGTCCGACACGTCCACCATGCGCAGCCGCCCGGAGGCGTCCACGTGGGTCAGCTCGCCCGGGCGCGCGCGCCCGCCCCGCCTACCCACAGAGCCTGACCTCCACCTCGCTGCCTTCGGCCAGGGCGGCATGCGGCGGCACCGTGACCAGCCCGTCGGCCCGCACCATGGACGTGATGATGCCCGATCCGCCCGGCAGCGGCACGGCCCACAGGGTTCCGGTCCGCTCCACCAAGGAGACCCGCACGTGATCTTCGCGGTCCCCGGCCGCCACCGGCCGCGCCAGGCGCGCCCGCACCACCTGCCAGGGGCGGGGCGGCTCGCGCATCCCCATCATCTCCTCCAGGACCGGCCGCACGAAGACGTCGAAGGTCACCATGGCCGAGACCACGTTGCCCGGCAGCCCGAACACCGGCTTGCCCGCGGCCACGGCCAGGATCGTGGGCTTGCCGGGGCGGATGGCCACCCCGTGGACCACGATGCCGGGTGCCCCCAGGGCCGCCACGGCGTCGGCCACCAGGTCCCGCTCGCCCACCGAGCTGCCGCCGCTGAGCACCAGGACGTCGCACTCCCGGTGGGCCTGTCGGGCCACCTGGACCAGCACGGCGAGGTTGTCCTCCACGATCCCGTAGGCGCGGGGGAGCGCCCCCACCTGCTCGATCAGGCCGGACAGGGTGTAGGTGTTCATGTCGTGGATCTGGCTGCCGCGCAGAGGGTGGCCGGGAGCCACCAGCTCGTCGCCGGTCACGATCACGCCCACCACCGGCTGCCGGTAGACCAGGACCTCCGGAATGTCCAGGCCCGCCAGGAGACCCAGATCCTGGGGCCGCAGCCGGCGGCCGGGGCGCAGGAGGACCTCTCCGGTCCGCACGTCGGACCCCCGCTGGACGACGTTCTCCCCGGGCCGCACCGGCCGCTCCACCGCCACCGCGCCGTCCTGGCGCACGGTGTGCTCCTGCATCACCACCGCGTCGGCGCCCTCGGGCAGCATCCCCCCGGTGGGGATCCGGACCGCCTGGCCGGCGCCCACGGTGACGCGCGCGGGTTCATCGACGCGGACCTCGCCGACCACGGCCAGGGTCACGGGGGCCCCCGACGACGCCCCGGCCGTGTCGGCGGCGCGCACGGCGTATCCGTCCACCGACGCGCGGTCAAACGGGGGCAGGTCACCGGAGGCCACGACCTCCTGGGCCAGAACCCGCCCGCGGGCCCGCAGCAGCGGCACCCGCTCCACCCCGCAGGGCTGCGGGCGGTACGCCCGGGAGAACAGCTCCCGGGCCTCCTGGGGGGTCGGCGGGGTGGACACCTTCACGGACCCTCCCCCCGCCGGGCAGCCCGGCGCGGACGGGGGGACACAACCGGCCGGGCCATCAGATCAGGCGCAGCTCCCGCCCCACCCTTTCGAACGCGTCCAGAGCCTTCTGCAGGTGCGTCCGGGTGTGGGCGGCGGTGACGATGGTGCGCACCCGGGCCGTGCCCCGGGGCACCGTGGGAAAGGCGATGCCCTGGGCGAAGACGCCGGCGGCGAACAGCCGGTCGGAGAGCTCCATGGCCAGGCGCTCGTCCCCCACGATCACGGGCGTGATGGGCGTCTCGCTGGCCCCGGTGTTCCAGCCCTGCTGGGCCAGGGCCTTCTTGAAAAAGCGCGTGTTGTCCCACAGCCGTTCGATCAGCTCCGGCTCTTCCTGCACCAGGCGGACGGCGGCCAGGGCCGACGCCGCCACCGCCGGGGGGTGCGACGTGGAGAACAGCAGCGGCCGGGCTTTGTGAATCAGGAAGTCGGCCAGCGTCTGGCTGCCGGCCACGTATCCCCCGATGGCGGCGAACGCCTTGGACAGGGTGCCCACCTGCACGTGCACCCGGCCGTGCAGCCCGAAGTGGTCCACCGTCCCCCGGCCCTGGTGGCCCAGGACGCCGCTGGCGTGGGCGTCGTCCACCATCATGATGGCCCCGAACTCCTCCGCCAGGGCCACCAGGTCCGGCAACGGCGCGATGTCGCCGTCCATGCTGAACACGCCGTCGGTGATCAGCAGCACCCGCCGCGCCCCCCGGGATTCCTCCAGCAGGCGCCGGGCGGCGGCCACGTCCTTGTGGGGGTAGATCTTCTTCTGCGCCCCCGACAGGCGGGCGCCGTCGATGATGCTGGCGTGGTTGAGCTCGTCGCTGACGATCACGTCCTCCTTGCCCAGCAGCGCGGCCACCGTCCCCGCGTTGGCGGTGAACCCCGACTGGAACAGCAGCGCCGCCTCGGTCTGCTTGAACCGCGCCAGCTCCTGCTCCAGCTCCCGGTGGATGGCCATGTTGCCGGCGATGGTGCGCACGGCCCCCGAGCCCACGCCCAGCTCGTCCAGGGCCCGCCGCGCCGCCGCCTTCAGCCGGGGATGGGTGGCCAGGCCCAGGTAGTTGTTGGAGCACAGGTTGATGACCTCCCGGCCATCGTAGCGGGCCACGGGTTCCTGGGGACCCTCCAGCAGCCGGGGCCACCGGAACAGGCCCCGCTCGCGCAGCTCGTCCAGTTCTCGATCCAGATAGGCCAGCGGATTGCCCATGATCCTCCCACCCGTCGTGCCACTGCCCGGCGGGGTCGCCCCGCCAGGGTCGTCTCACAGATAGAGTAGCACCTTGCCGGCGGCTCCGGCCCGCAGGAGGTCAAACGCCTCCTGAAACCGCTCCAGGGGAAACCGGTGGGTGATCACCGGGATCACATCCAGCCCGCGGCGCAGCAGGGCGGTGGCCTCCTCCCAGGTCTGCCAGATCTTGCGCCCGAAGATCCCGGCCAGGCGCGCGCCCTTGAAGATCACCCCGCCGGCCAGGTCCACCCGCACGGGCTGGTCGGGCAGCCCCAGCAGCGAGACCCACCCGCCGGGCCGCAGGGCCCGCAGCCCCGCCGCCAGCCCCGCTTCCGACCCGGACATCTCCAGGACCACGTCCACGCCGTCCCCGCCGGCCTCGCGGATGCGGGCCGCCAGGTCCTCGGTGCGGGCGTCCACCACCAGGTCGGCGCCCATCCGGCGGGCCAGCGCCAGCCGCGCGTCGGAGATGTCGCTGGCCGCGACGAACGCCGCGCCGGCGTGCCGGCAGATGGCAATGGCCATCAGCCCGATGGGGCCGCAGCCCACCACCGCCACCCGGCGGCCGACCAGCGGCGCCTCCAGGGCCGCGTGCACCGCGTTGCCCAGAGGGTCCAGGATGGCGGCCACGTCCCGGGGGATGCCCGGATCCACCTTCCACGCGTTCCGGGCCGGCAGGGTGACGTACTCGGCGAACGCGCCATCCCGGTCGATGCCGACCACCTGGAGCCTCTCGCAGAGGTGGTTCAGCCCCGTCCGGCAGGGCCGGCAGCGCCCGCAGGCGATGTGCCCTTCCCCGCTGACGAAGTCGCCCACGGCCACGCCGTCCACGTCGTCGGCGGTCTCCACCACCGTGCCGCAGAACTCGTGGCCGATGATCCGCGGCGGGATCACCCGGGAGCGGGCCCAGGCATCCCAGGTGGCGATGTGCAGGTCGGTCCCGCAGATCCCGGCGGCCCACACCTGCACCAGGATCTCGCCGGGACCGGGACGCGGTACCGGCACCGTAGCCAGGTCCAGCCCGGGCCCGGCGTCGGACTTGACCACCGCCCGCATCTCAGGCGCCCGCGGCATGGCGGGCCCCCTTTCGCGTCACGACAACCGCCGGCTGGCGGGGCGGGCAAGGAACTCCCGGTACGTCTGCAGGGTCAGCCGCAGGGGATCCGGGGCCTCCTCCACCAGGGCCGCGATCAGGTCCAGGGTCAGGGCCACGGCCTCCTTCAGGCCCCTCACGGCCGGATCGGCGGTCAGCACGGTGTTGAGGCCGTAGCACCGGCAGGCCCGGTGCAGTACCTCGAACAGCTCGAACTCCTCCTGCAGCGTCTCCGGGGCCTGCGGGTGCGCCCGGAAGGCCCGGTACAGCGCCTCCGGGTCGACCCGGCCTTGCCGGGCACCCACCGCCTCCAGCAGACCGTCGATGAACGCCCGCTCGGCCGCGTCGTCCACCGCCCGGTAGGCATTGTAGGCCACCTCGCGGGTCCGGGCCGGAGTCTCCCCCACCAGGAGCCGGCTGATGAACGCTGCCAGGTCCAGCCGCTCTGCCACCGTGGGATCCTCGCGGTCCCGGCGCAGCAGGATGACCGTATGCAGCCGGGTGGGCTCCAGCGGGTTCGCGTACACCCGCTGGGGCGGGAGGACGGCGCCGACGTCCAGCATGGCCCGGGCGTTGTCGAAAGCGATCAGCCGCGCCAGCGTCCGCTTCAGGTCGTCCCGGGCCAGCCCCTCCAGGCCCGGGCCGGCGGAGGCCAGGAGGGTGTCGGCCAGATCCTCGAGCTGGCGGTCGTGGGCCTGCAGGAATGCGGGGGTCACGTCGGGCACGTTCTCCAACTTGGCCTGCAGCATCCGGGGGGCCGCCAGGGGGAAGTTCTCCACCAGGTTGGTCCGCAGGTAGAAGATCTTCTCGGAGGGGAAGGCATACGCGTCCACCGGCGCTTCCAGGTCCAGCGCCTCCACCGGCACCGTCACCTCCCGCTCCTCCAGATCCACCCCGGACACGGTGGCTCCCCCCACGGCCCGCTCCCGCAGCCAGCGGAACACCCGGTAGCCTGCGATCCGCCCGCCTCCCGGCAGGTTCACCGCCTGCGGGTGCATCTGCCGGCCGTCCCGAGTGCGGTGCAGGTACCGCACGTACACCCAGTCGTCGGAGTGAAACCGGGTATCGGGGTGGGACACCAGCCCGTAGGACGACGTGCTCTTGCCGGTCCCGGTGGGCGCGATGTACAGGATGCCCCGTCCCGCCTTCTCCACGCAGGCGCCGTGGATCGAGTGGATGCCCTGCTCCTCGGCCAGGACCCGCCCCACCGCCCCCAGGACCCAGCTCTTCAGCTGCCCGTAGTAGGCGGTGTTGAAGAACACGATGGTGTTGGTGGCGCGGCTGTAGTACGCCGCCTCGGGCTGGTCGGACACCCCGCCCAGAGCGTACACCAGGACGTGGGGATCCCGGGGCGGCACCCGGCCGGTGGCCTCCTGCCATTCCCGGGGGCTGAACCAGTTGTCCACCCAGAAGTCATACAGGTGGTCGGAGTTGGTCAGGGCGCGCACCCGGACGCCGTGGATGATCACGTCGTGCTGGTAGACCGGGTCGGAGCCGGCCGCCCGGATCAGGTGGGTGACGGCGGCCCGCACCAGCTGGTCCCGGCGCCCGGGCTGCCGGTCGACGGCCTTGTCGTGGAGAGCGGTCCGGGTCCGGGTGCGGGTGATGACGTTGGACAGACCCAGGGGACTGCCGGGCCACTCGATGGCGTCCGGCGCGGGTGGGGGTGGAAAGACGATCTGGTCGCTCACGGTCTCCTCCCGAGCTGCATTGCCTTCCCCTTCGACGGCCGGCGCATGGCGTCCTGGGCCGGTAACTGCCGCGTCCGGGCGCGCCGCCTCCTCCGGCCCGCGCGCCCGGGTCAGCCCCGCGGCGAGCGGGCTGTTACCAGACCGTTACCGGCCGGTGACAGATCTACGGCGGAGCGGGTAGACTGCAAGGTAAAGCCGGCGGGCCGCCGGTGGCTCGGTCCGGCCGGTCCCGGGCGGGAGGCGCGATGCCGTTTCTCTATCATCCCCTGGTGGTGCACTTCCCCATCGCCCTGTGGCTCACCAGTTTCCTGTTCGACCTCCTGCACGCCTGGCGGCGGGACCGGACGTTCGCCGTGGCGTCAGCATACCTGGTGGGGCTGGGGCTGCTGGGGGCGGGGGTGTCCATCGTCGCCGGCTTCCTGGACTACCGCCCCCTGGTGGCCGAGGGGGTCGGCCAGGCTTTCATCGACCGCCACCGGGTGCACAGCCTGCTGGCCTACACCGCCACGGGGCTGTACCTGGCCCTGTTTGTCGCCCGGTGGCGGTGGCACCAGATGCCCCGCGCCCTGTCCCTGGCCGCGGCGGCGGCGGGGGCGGTGCTGATCGGCCTGACGGGGTGGTGGGGAGGCGAGGTCCGCCGGATCATGTGACAGACCGGCGGGGGAGAGAGCCATGGCCGCGCGGATCCTGGTGGTCGACGACGAGCCGCATATCGTGGAACTGGTGCGCTACAACCTGCTGCGGGAGGGGTTCGACGTGGTGACCGCTGCCGACGGCGGCGAGGCCCTGGCCCGCGCCCGGGACGCGCGGCCGGACCTCATCATCCTGGACATCATGCTGCCGTCGGTGGACGGGCTGGAGGTGTGCCGGCGGATCCGGCGGGAGTCCGCCGTCCCCATCATCATGCTCACCGCCCGGGACGGGGAGGTCGAGCGCGTGGGAGGGCTGGAGTCCGGCGCCGACGACTACGTCACCAAACCCTTCTCCCCCCGGGAACTGGTGGCCCGGGTGCGCGCCATCCTCCGGCGCACCGCCACCCCCGCCGCCCCCGCAGCCCCCGGCCCGCTGCGGGCGGGAGCGCTGGTCCTGGATCCCGCCACCCATGAGGTGACGCTGGGGGGCCGCCCCGTGGACCTCACCGCCAAGGAGTTCGAGCTGCTGCGGCTGCTGATGAGCCATCCCAACCGGGTCTTCACCCGGGACTTCCTGCTGGAGCGGATCTGGGGGTACGACTACTACGGCAGCACCCGGACGGTAGACATGCACATCAGCCGCCTGCGGGAGAAGATCGAGGATGATCCGGTGACGCCCACCTACATCGTCACCGTGCGCGGGGTGGGCTACAAGTTCAAAGGGGCCGACGGCTCCCGCCGGGGGACGCCGGAGGCCCGCTGACGCCGGGAGGCGACACCCGTGCGGTCCATCCGGTGGAAGCTGACCTCGTCCTACCTGCTGCTGGTCCTGCTGGTCCTGCTTCTGGTGACCGCCTACGGGGCCCGGGCCCTGCACCGTTCGTACATCAACTCCTACGCGTACGCCGTGTCCATTCAGGCCAAGGTCATCTCCCTGATGATGCGGGAGTACGCCGGCGACCGCAACCTGGCGGACCTGCAGCCCATGGTGCAGACCCTGCGGTGGCGCCGGGAGGCCACCATCACCCTGATCGACGCCACCGGGCGGTCGGCGCCGCCGGTGGACCCGGGCGCGCCCGAGGTGGCGGCGGCGTTCGCCGGCCGCGAGAGCCAGGCGGTGCGCTATGACCCGGCCACCGGAGAAGTGCGCGTGTTCGCCGCGGCCCCGGTGCTGGGCCCCGACGGCCGGATCGTGGGCGTGGTGCAGGTGTCCGCCCCGGAGGCGTGGGTGTGGCGCCAGCTGCGGCGCCAGGCGCCCGGCGCCCTGGGCGCCGTCCTGGTGGGCCTGCTGGCGGCGTGGGTGGTGGGATCGCGGCTCAGCCGGCGCCTGACCCAGCCGCTGCTGCAGCTGGGCCAGGTGGCCGAACGCCTGGCCGCCGGCGACTTCGCCGGGCGCGTCCCCCACGACGACACCGAGGAACTGGCCCGGCTGGGCCGGACGTTCAACACCATGGCCGACCACCTCCAGCGCACCATCGCCGAGATCACCGCCGAGCGCAAGAAGCTGGAGGCCATCGTCGGCGGCATGACCGACGGGGTGGTGGCCACCGACCGGCACGGTGCGGTCGTCCTGTTCACCCGCGCCGCCGCCGAGCTGCTGGGGACGCCCCCCGACTCCGCCCTGGGCCGGCCGGCCCGGGACGTCCTCCGGGGCGGGCGCCTGGCCGCCCTGCTGGAGGACGCCGCCCGGGGGCGGATCATCGCCGAGGAACTGCCCCCCGGGCTGGTGGGCGACCGGGTGGTGGAGGTCCACTGCGCCCCCTACCGGGACGACCGGGGCGAGGTGATCGGCGCGGTGGCCGTCCTGCGGGACGTGACGGAGCTGCGGCAGACCGAGCGGCTGCGCCGGGAGCTGACCGCCAACGTCTCCCACGAACTGCGGACGCCGCTGACCTCCATCAAAGGGTTCACCGAGACGCTGCTGGACGGCGCCATGCGCGACGAGGCCACCTGCCGCCGGTTCCTCACCATCATCCAGAGCGAGGTGGACCGGCTGGTGAAACTGGTGGACGACCTGCTGGACCTGTCGCGCCTGGAGAGCCGCCATGTGACCCTGGACCTGCAGCCGGTGGACGTGGGCGCGCTGGTCGCCCACACGGTGGACAAGCTGCGCCCCCTGGCCGACGCCGGCGGGCTGACGTTCGTGGTGCAGGCGCCGCCGGGCGTCGTGGCGCCCGCCGACAGGGACCGCCTGGAGCAGGTCCTGACCAACCTGATCGACAACGCCCTCAAGTACACCCCCGCCGGCGGCCGCGTGGAGGTGGCGGTGCATCCCCGGGCGGGCGAGGTGGAGGTCACCGTGTCCGACACCGGCCGCGGCATCCCTGCCGAGGACCTGCCCCACGTCTTCGAGAGGTTCTACCGGGCAGACCGCTCCCGGACCCGCGGGTCGGGGGGCACGGGGCTGGGGCTGGCCATCGCCCGCCACATCGTGGAGGCCCACGGCGGCCGCATCGCGGTGCGCAGCCGCCCCGGTGAAGGGACCACCTTCACCGTGGTCCTCCCCCGCAACGGCGGCTCCCGAACCGGCCAGGAGGGCTGACGGAGAACGTCCGCGCAGGCCGTGCGGGGATTCGCGCGTGCCAGCGGGGGTTCGCGCCGGGTGCGGCGCCCCGCGGCTCAGCCGCCCAGATAGGCGCGGCGCACGTCCTCGTCGGCCTGCAGCTCGCGGGCCGACCCCGACAGCACGATCTCGCCCGTCTGCAGCACGTAGCCCCGGTGGGCGATCTGCAGGGCCATGTAGGCGTTCTGCTCCACCAGCAGGACGGTGGTCCCCTGGCGGTTGATGCTGGTGATGGTCTCGAAGATCTGCTCCACCAGGACCGGCGCCAGCCCCATGCTGGGCTCGTCCATCAGCAGGACCCGGGGGCGGGCCATCAGGGCCCGTCCGATGGCCAGCATCTGCTGCTCGCCACCCGACAGGGTCCCGGCCACCTGGTGGCGCCGCTCCTTCAGCCGCGGGAACAGGGTGAACACCCGCTCCAGGTCCTCCTGGATGCCGTCCCGGTCGGTGCGGGTGTAGGCGCCCATGGACAGGTTCTCCAGGACCGTGAGCTGGCCGAAGATACGCCGCCCTTCGGGCACCTGCACCACGCCCCGGCGCACGATCTCGTGGGGCGGCAGCGCCGCCAGGTCCTCCCCGGCCAGGGTGATCCGGCCCTGGCGGGGGCGCAGCAGGCCGCTGATGGTGTTGAGGGTCGTGCTCTTGCCGGCGCCGTTGGCGCCGATGAGGGTGACGATCTCCCCCGGCTCCACCGTCAGGGAAATCCCCTTCAGGGCGTGGATCTGCCCGTAGTAGACGTGCAGGGAGTCGACTTCCAGCAGCGCCATCGTCTCACCCGGCGGACGCGCCCACCCGCCGCGTCCCCAGGTACGCTTCAATGACCCGCGGGTCGTTCTGCACCTGCTGAGGGGTCCCCTCGGAGATCTTCACCCCGTAGTCCAGGACCGTCACCGTCTCCGAAATCCCCATCACCACCCGCATCTGGTGCTCGATGAGCAGGATGGTGATCCCCAGCTCGTCCCGCAGCCGGCGGATGAACGCCATCATCTCCACGGTCTCCCGGGGATTCATCCCGGCGGTGGGCTCGTCCAGCAGCAGCAGCCGGGGCCGGGCCGCCAGGGCCCGGGCGATCTCCAGCCGCCGCTGCTCCCCGTAGGGCAGGTTGCGGGCCAGGAAGTGCTCCCGCCCGGCGAGGCCGACGAACTCCAGCAGCTCGCGGGCGCGGCGCACCGCCTGGGCCTCCTCCCGGGCCACCGACCGCGCCCCCAGGACCGCCCCCACCCAGCTGCTGGTCAGGTGGAGGTGCATGCCCACCAGCACGTTGTCCAGGACCGTCATGTTGGCGAACAGGCGGATGTTCTGGTAGGTGCGGGCGATGCCCAGGGCGGCGATCTCGTCGGGCCGCAGCCCCACCAGGGAGTCCTCGCCGAAGACGATGGCCCCCTCTTCGGGACGGTAAAAGCCCGTGACGCAGTTGAAGAACGTGGTCTTGCCGGCTCCGTTGGGGCCGATGATGCTGTGGATGGCCCGCTCGCGGACGTCCAGGTCCAGCTGGTTGAGGGCCACCAGGCCGCCGAACCGCTTGGTGACGCCCCGCGCCCGCAGGATGCTCATGGCCGTCTCACCCGTCCACCTCCACCCGGCCCTCGGCGCGAGCCGCCACCGGCAGGGCGGCGGGCACCGCCGGCTCGGTCTCCGCGGCCTCCCGCAGTTCCCGCCGCTGGGCGGCGGCCGGCAGCAGGCCCTCCGGCCGCAGGAGCATCATGGCCACCAGGACGGCGCCGTACACCAGGAAGCGGAACTCGCCGAACTCCCGCAGCAGCTCGGGCAACCCCACCAGGGCCAGGGAGCCCACCACCACGCCCGGAGTGCTGCCCAGCCCGCCCACGATGATCAGGGCCAGCACGTTGATCGAGATCAGCAGCTGGAAGCTGTGGGGGAACACCGACCCCACCATGACCGCGAAGATCGCCCCGGCCACCCCGGCAAACGCCGCCCCCAGCCCGTAGGCCAGCAGCTTGACCTGGACCAGGTTCACCCCCAGCGCCTCGGCCACGTCCTCGTCTTCCCGGATGGCCATCCAGGCCCGCCCCAGCCGGGACCGCTCCAGCCGCCACGCCACGTAGGCCACCAGGGCCGAGCCGACCAGGGTCACGTAGAACAGGTGCTGGGGGCCGGACAGCTCATACGGACCGATGTGCGGCTTGGGGATGGCCAGCACTCCCTGGGAGCCTCCCAGCCACGGCCGCAGGAAGTCCGACAGGACCAGCAGGCGGGTGATCTCGCCGAATCCCAGAGTGGCGATGGCCAGGTAGTCCCCGCGGATGCCCAGCACGGGAATGCCCAGGATCACCCCTGCCACCAGCGAGACCGCGACCGCCACCGGCACGGCGGCCCAGAACGACCAGCGGGCGATGCCCAGAGGACCCGTGGACGTCAGCAGGCCCACGGTGTAGGCGCCGATGGCGAAGAACGCCACAAAGCCCAGGTCCAGCAGCCCCGCCAGCCCCACCTCCAGGTTCAGCCCCAGGCCCATCAGAGTGTACAGGCCCACGATGACGATGACCTGGGCCACGAACGGCCCGCCGGCCACCGGCACCAGCAGCAGCGCCAGCAGGCCCGCTCCCAGCAGCGCCGCGCGCACCAGGCCCCGGCCCACCGGCGGCATCTTCCGGACCCGGGCCTGCGCGGGACGGCTGACCCGGGGCCAGATCCCGGCGGCGGCGGCCGTGCCCAGGAAGGCCGCGGTTCCTCCGGGCACCGACGGCCCGTCGGGGGCGTACAGGAACTCCCGGACCAGCGCGGGCAGACCCTCGGACTGCAGGATGAGCTGGATCAGCTCCTGGAAGATGCTGAGGACGAGGACCGACGCCACGCCCCAGCTCACCGGCCGGCGCCAGACGGCGGGAACGACCACGGCGGCGGCCCCCAGCCCGCCCGCGACGGCGCCCAGGATCGGGATCGCCCAGACGGCGGCGGCCCCGCGGTCAAAGGTCAGGATCCGGAACAGGGCCGGGGAGGCGTTGACGAACATCGTCCGCAGGTTCACCCGCTCCCCCGCCAGGACCAGGACCGCCACCGGCACGGCCGCCGCACACCCCGCCAGTCCCCCGGCCAGCAGGCCGGCGCCGCCCCGCGCGCGGGCGGCGCGTGCGGCGGTGTACCCGCTGCCGAAGACCGCCAGCAGGAGCAGGCCCTGCCCCAGGGACACCACGCCGCTGAGGATGGCGCGGGCATGCATCATCTCCACCATGCCGGCGAGGGACACGAAGACGGCGGCCGCGCCCCACACCAGACCCGCAGTCACCGCCCGGCGCAGTGCAGGAGGACCCGCCATGGTTCGCTCCCTACGCCTTCTTGGCCGCCAGGCGCTCTCCCAGGATGCCTGAAGGCCGGAAGATCAGGACCATGACCAGCATGGTGAAGGCGATCACGTCCTTCAGCTGGTAGGGGGCCACAATCCCCAGGCCGTCCAGGAACAGGGCCGGCCCCACCGACTCCACCACGCCCAGGAACAGCCCCCCCAGCATGGCGCCGGGGATGTTGCCGATCCCTCCCAGGACGGCGGAGGTGAACGCCTTGATGCCCGGCACAAACCCCATGAAGAAGTGCACCTGCTTGAAGACCAGGGCGTACAGCACCCCGGCCGCCCCGGCGGCGGCTCCGCCGATGGCAAAGGTGAGGACGATGATCCGGTCCACGTCGATGCCCATCAGGGCCGCAGCATCCTTGTCTTCGGAGACGGCCCGCATGGCCCGGCCCACCTTGGTGCGCATCACCACCTGGTACAGGGCGAACATGAACAGGGCGGCGGCCACCAGGACCACCGCCTGGGTGCGCAGGATGCCCACCCCGGCGATCTGCCACTCGCCCCGGAAGACGGCGAACTCGGGATACGCCTTAAAGCCGGACCCGTACAGCCCCCGGAACGCGTACTGCAGGAAAAACGACGCCCCGATGGCGGTGATCAGGGGCACCAGGCGCGGCGCCCGCCGCAGAGGGCGGTAGGCCACCCGCTCCACCAGGACCGCCACGCTGGTGGAGGTCGCCGCGGCCACCACGACGACCAGCAGCAGGGAGACCAGGGGGTGGCGGTTGAGAAAACCCGACGCCGCCAGGGGCGCGGCCACGAAGTAGGCGGTGTAGGCCCCGCTCATGAACACCTCGCCGTGGGCGAAGTTGATCATGCGCAGGATGCCGTAGACCATGGTGTAGCCCAGGGCGATGAGGGCGTAGATCCCCCCCTGGGCCAGGCCGAAGACGACAAAGTCCAGCCACTGCTCGCTCGTGTAGCGGCCCAGGCGCAGGGTGCCGATGGTCCCCCACACCACCACCACCAGCACCGCCAGCCGGAACGCCCACAGGAAGGCGTCCACGAACGACAGCCGCCGGATCCTGGATCGGACTGCGACCGCCTCGGTGGCCAGACTCTCCCCCTCCGAATGCGCTTCCTATCAACGTACTGGGGGGGACGGACACCGTCAAGGGTCATCCGTCCCCCCGCGACCCGGCCCCGCTCGGGCGCGCCGGCCTAACGCTTCATGGACCAGAGCTTCTTCGGGTCGGTGCCCGGGTTCCACTTGGCCGGGTCCGCCGAGATCGTCTGGTAGACGGCGATCTTGGGGTCGGCGCAGTCCCCGTAGGGGGTGCAGGTCAGCGTCCCGGTAATGCCCGGGAAGTTCCGCGTCGCGTACAGGGCGTCCCGCAGGGCCTTGCGGCCGATGTAGGTGTTGCCCTGGGCGTCCTTCTTCGCCACCTTCTCGATGGCCGCGAAGATCATCATGGCCGCATCGTAGGCGTGGGCGTGGAACGCCGACAGGGGCTTCTCCCCGTACTTGCGCTGGTGCTTGTTGAGGAACTCCTGGTACTTGGGACCCAGGGCCTCCACCGACAGGTCGGGGCTGGAGTTGTAGACCCCCTTGGCCGCCTCTCCCGCCGCCTTCCAGAAGTCGGGCGAGAAGGTGCCGTCGGCGCTCATCAGCCTGACCTGCTCCAGGCCGGCCACTTCTTTGGCCTGCCGGGTGATGTGGCCGCCGGCGGCGATGAAGATCGGATAGTAGATCAGCTGCGGCCGCCCGGCGGCGATCCGGGTCAGGACCGGCCGCATGTCGGTGTCGGTGGGGGAGATGGCCTCCTGGGAGGTGATGGTCCCGCCCAGGCGCTTGAAGACGTCGGCGAACACGTTGGCCAGGCCCTCGGCGTACGGGCTGCCGTCGTGGATGGTGGCCGCCCGCCGCAGGCCCAGGAAGTGGAAGACGAACTGGGCCGCCGCCCGCCCCTGCACCAGGTCGTTGTGGGCGGTGCGCAGGTAGCCGTCATAGTCCGGCCCCCGGTTGGGGTCCGTCAGCCGGGGCGCGGTGTTGGACGGCGACACGGTGACGATGCCGGCCTTCCACAGGATAGGGGCGCCGGGCACGGCCTCACTGCTGCAGCTGCTGCCGATGGCGGCCACGATCTGGCGGTTGGCGGCCAGCTTGGTCGCCGCCGTCACCCCACCCTCGGCGTTGCAGCCCGAGTCCTCGCCGATCAGCCGGATGGGGTGCCCCAGCAGCCGGCCCCCCTTGTCGTCGATGGCGATCTCGATGCCCCGGCGGCTGTCAATGCCCAGGCTGGCGTCCGGACCGGCCACCACCAGCCAGTAGGCGATGATCAGCGGCTGGCCCCGGGCAATGCGCACCACCCCGATGGGGTCGGTCACCGGCCCCACGGTGGCGGCGGGGGCCGCCGGGATCAGGGCACCTGCGGCCAGGAGCACGGCCAGCCCCGCGACCAGCGGAATCCGCAGTGGTCTCATCCGCACCTCTCCCCCCTTTGTCCGCAGTATGGTTCAGATCACCCGTCCAGCCACACCCGCCTCGCTCTCGTCGCCCGCGCTCACCTCCTTGCCCGGCCGGCCCTGTACCGGGCCCGGCCGCCATGATCCCCTCCGCAGCACCGGATCCGCGGGCGCGCTCGCCACCTGTGACGTACACGTACGGGACGCCTGCTACGTTCGCCGCCCACCCCCCCACTCCTCCCGCAGGCCTCCCTCCGCCTTCCCGAGCAGGGGCGGCGGGACCCGGCCGGGTGCCGGAGCTACGGGTAAATCCCCCGGGTCATCAGGGCGTCGGCCACCCGCTCGATGGCCCGGATCAGGGCGGCGGTGCGCAGGGGCACCGACCGCTCCTGGGCGGTCCGCAGGACCTGCCCGAAGCTGCGGACCATGATCCGCTCCAGGTTCTGGTTGACCTCCTCCTCGGTCCAGAAGAACTGCTGCAGCCCCTGCACCCACTCGAAGTACGACACGATCACCCCGCCGGCGTTGGCCAGGATGTCCGGGACCACGGTCACCCCCCGGTCCACCAGCACCGCGTCCCCGTCGGGGGTCACCGGCCCGTTGGCCCCCTCCACGATCACGCGGGCCTGGATCCGCGGGGCGTTGGAGCCGGTGATCTGCCCTTCCAGGGCGGAGGGCACCAGGATGTCGCAGGGCAGCTCCAGCAGTTCCTCGTTGGTCACCCGGTCGGCGCCGGGAAAGCCCGCCACCGAGCCGTGTTCCTCCTTGAAGCGGAGCACCGCCCGGGGGTCCAGGCCCCGGGGGGTGTAGATCCCGCCTCCCGAGTCGCTGACCCCCACCACGGTGCACCCCTGGTCGTGCAGCAGGGCCGCCGCCACGGAGCCCACGTTGCCGAACCCCTGCACCACCACCCGCATCCCGGCCAGGGACAGTCCCAGGTGGCGGGCGACCTCCCGGGTGACGATGGTGACTCCCCGCCCGGTGGCCTCCACCCGGCCGTGGGAGCCGCCGATGCTCAGCGGCTTGCCGGTCACCACCGCCGGCACCGAATAGCCCCGGTGCATGCTGTAGGTGTCC
>JAVHLZ010000017.1 GCA_031081675.1 Armatimonadota bacterium | reverse complement strand
ATCTCCCGCACCCTGTTCTACCGCTGGCGGAAACGGTACGTGGCCTACGGCCCCGATGGCTTGCATCCCCGCCGCCAGGGGCCCCGACGCGGTCGGCCCCCCACCCTGACCGCGCAGGAGGAGCGCGCCATCCTGGCGCTCGCCCTCGCCTGGCCGACATGGGGGCCGGCCCGAGTGGCCGCCCAGCTGGCGCGACCGGAGCAGGGCGGGCTGCGGGTGGCCCCGACGACGATCTACCGCCTGCTGCGCCGCCGCGGGCTGCAAACCCGCTGGGAACGCCTGGCCGTGCTGGAGATCCACAGTGCCCAGAGTGCGGGGTTGTTGACCGACCGGACACGTCGCTGGCTGGCGCAGCAGGCCCGGCACATCGCAGCGCGCCGTCCCGGCGAAGTGGTCTGTGTCGATACGTTCTACATCGGCAAGCTCAAGGGGGTCGGCAAAGTCTGGCAGTACACCGCCTGCGATGCGGCATGCTCGTATGCCATCGCCGAGGTGTCGACCGAGTTCTCGGCCCGGGCGGCAGCCCGCTTCCTGACCAGCCGAGTGGAGCCGACCTATCGGGGCGCGGGCTGGGTCATCCAGCGGGTCCTGACCGATCAGGGCAGCGAGTACCGGGGGGCGTTCGATCAGGCCTGTCGGGCGCTGGGGATCCAGCACACGCGGACCCAACCCCGCCATGCCTGGACCAACGGCTTCGTCGAGCGCCTGCAAGGCACCATTCTGGGCGAACTGTGGCGCCTGGAGTTTCGCCGACGCTTCTTCACCCGCGTGGCGGCCATGCAGGACGCTCTGGATCGCTACCTGACGTTCTACAACTACCACCGTCCCCACCTGGGGTATCGGACTCGAGGTCGTACCCCTGGCGAGCTCTTCATGCATCGCAAGGAGGTCTCCTCATGAGCAAGGTGTCAACACCCTTCCGGAACTTGACAACCTAGACTGGCATAAGGCCGTTGGCACGGTCACGCTCGATCAGGGCCGGGTCACGCTGTGCGGGGTCGCCGTAGCCGCCTCCCCCGGGGGTCCGGATCACGAGCGTATCTCCCTCTCGGAGGGTGAATGTCCCCTTTCCGGGAAGTCTCTCCCACCGGCCGTCCTTCCTGCGTATCCAGTGCTCGCCTAACCCCCCGGGTTCCCCGCCGGCGAGACCCCACGGCGGGATCTTCGTCCGCTCCGTGAGGATGGAGACCGTGGCGGACGGGCCCAGGAGCGTCCAGGAGCGCTCGATCCCGCACCCTCCCCTCCACCGCCCCCGCCCGCCTGTGCCGGGGCGGATTTCGTAGCGCTCGAACCGCACGGGATAATACTGCTCCATGGCCTCGATGGGTGTGTTGAGGGTATTGGTCATGTTGCAGTGGATCCCGTCCACGCCGTCCTGACCAGGCCTCCCGCCCGAACCCCCGCCGATGGTCTCGTAATAGACCCAGGACCGCTGTCGCACGGGATCACGGCCTCCGGCCATGACATTGTTCATGCTTCCGTTGCTGGCGGCGGGGATGCGGTCGGGAATGGCCTGGGCGAGGGCCCGGAAGAGGACATCGGCGATGCGCTGGGATGTCTCCAGATTGCCGCCCGCCACGGGTGCCGGGCGCTGGGGGTTCACCAGCGTGCCCTCGGGTGCGGTCACCGTCACGGCCCGCAGAACCCCCTCATTCATGGGGATGGAGGGATCGAGGATGCACTTGATGACAAAGTACACCGCCGAAAGGGTGACACCGAAGACAGCGTTGAGGGGGGCCTCCACCTGGGCGGAGGTCCCCGTGAAGTCCACATGAACCCGGCCTTTCTCCACCGTAATCGAGGCGCGAATCCACGCGGGCTCGTCCCTGACGCCGATGTCCTCCAGGCAGTCTTCCGCGCGATAGATCCCGTTGGGGAGGCGACCGAGATCCCCCCTGGCCAGCCTCTCGGTGTGGGCGATGATCTCCTCCCAGGTCGCCTGCAGAACCTCCAGTCCGTACCGCCCGACGAGATCGACCACCCGGCGCGCCCCCAGGTTGTTGGCGGCGATCTGCGCGCGGAGATCCCCGAGGGTGATGTCAGGGGCCCGGACGTTGCTGCAAAGGATCGCCAGCACGTCACGGGAGAGCTCTCCTGCGCGCAGAAGCTTGACGGGCGGGACCACAACGCCCTCCTGGAACAGTTCGGCGGCGTCCCCCGTGATGCTCCCCGGCGCGCGGCCTCCCACGTCCACATGATGGGCCTTGTTGGCGGCGTAGGCCACGATCCGCCCGCCCACGAAGACAGGGGTGAGGAGGGTGAGGTCGTTCAGGTGCGTCCCCGCAAGGTGAGGGTCGTTGAGCAGGATCGCATCGCCCTCCTCCAGGGCGATCCGTTCCCTCGCCAGGTACTCCAGGGTGTTCCTCACACCCCAGGGGAGGGAGCCCAGGTGCACGGGGATGTGCTCGGCCTGGGCGATGAGCCTTCCACCCGCATCGAATAGAGCGCAGGAGTGGTCCATGCGCTCCTTGATATTGTGGGAGTAGGAACTGTTGCGCAGTGCCACCCCCATCTCCTCGGCAGCGAAGGTGAGGGCATTTCGAACGACCTCGACGGTGACGGGATCCGTGTTCATCGGAATCCTCCGAAAGGCCTCATGCCCCGCATGTCCAAAGAGGTCCCGCTCCGCGTCCCCGGCCGAGCGCGCGCCCGTCGTGGGAGGGACCTCCCTTCCGCTCTTCCCCGTAGGGAGGCCCCGCCAGAGTCGCACGGCGCATCTCCCTACATCTGCCGGCGCAGGTGGAGGTTCGACGCCTCGTCGACCGTCGCCGTGTACCCTGGAGGGATGACGGTGGTGGCGTCGTACTGCTCAACGATCGCCGGGCCCTTGACCGACTCGTGAGGGGAGAGATGCGGACGCCAGTAGACGGGGGCGGAGTGCCAACCGGAGCCCTCGAAGTATACGGGCCGCTCCCCCACCCTGGCGTCGCCCGGCGCTTGAGACCCTCGCCCGCCTGGCCGTGCCAGGGCTGGTTTCTCGACGATCCCTGTGGCCGTGAGCCTGGCGTTTACGACCTCCACCGGTTCTCTCTCCGCCGCATAGCCATAGATCTCCGCATGCCGCCTGTGAAAGGCCTCGACCACGGAGTTCAGACTCGTCCTCTCCACGGGCCGCGGGGCGTTCACGGTAATCTCGTAGGACTGCCCGAGATAGCGAAGGTCGAGCTGCCGCTGCAGAAGGATCTGCGCCTCGGGAACGCCCTCATGGCGGAGCTGCCGCACGGCCTCCCGCTCCAGATCTCGGAACGCCTGCTCCAGGGCTTCCAGGTCCACCGCCGCGGCAAGGCGCATGATGCTGCGCACATAGTCGTGCTTGAAGTCGCTCGTCACGAGGCCGAGGGCAGAAAAGAGCCCAGGGGCGGGGGGGACGATGACCTCCGGGATGCCGAGCTCCTCCGCCAGGAACGCCGCGTGCATGGGGCCCGCCCCCCCGAACGCCATGAGGACCATCGACCTGGGGTCATACCCCCGCTCCAGGGATACCAGGCGAAGGGCGCGCACCATCTGGGTATTCACGATCTGGAGGATTCCTGAAGCGGCACGCACGAGGTCCAGTCCCAGGGGATCGGCGATCTTCTTCCTCAGCGCTTCCTCCGCCAGGGCCGGCGACACCGGCATCTCGCCGCCCACAAGACCCCGCGGATTGATCCGGCCCAGGAGGAGGTTGACATCGGTGACGGTGGGGTCCTCCCCTCCCAGGCCATAGCACGCCGGTCCGGGGCGTGCGCCCGCGCTCAGGGGACCGCAGCGAAGCCCGCCCGCCGGATCCAGCCATGCGATGGTCCCGCCCCCGGCACTGACCTCGGCCAGGTCAATGAAGGGAAACCGCACGGGATACCCGCTTCCCTTCACGATGCGGCCGCTGTGGATGCGCCCCCCGACCTCGTACTCCGTGACCACCTGGGGGACGCCGCCCACAATGGCACCTGCTTTCGCTGTGGTTCCCCCCATGTCGAAGCTCAGGATGGAAGGGATCCCGAGCATCTTCCCGAGGGTGGCAGACGCCACAACCCCGGCGGCAGGACCGGACTCGATGGTGGCGGCGGGGAGGCGGCATGCCGACTCGACGGTGGCGAGCCCCCCGTTGGACTGCATGACGTACACCGGACAGGCCATTCCCTCGGCGCGGATTCTCCCCTCGAGCTCCCGGAGGTAGCTGGACACCACCGGGATCAACAACGCGTTGACGACGGTGGTGCTGGTTCGCTCATATTCCCGGTACTCCGGGTTCACGTCGGAGGAGATGACGATGGGAACGTCCGGAAGGAGCGCGGACAGAAGGCGCCTGGCGGCGGTCTCGTGGGTCGGGTTTGCGTAGGAGTGCAGGAAACAGACGGCCACGGTCTCGATCCCTTCCTCCCGCATCCCCTCCGCGATGTGCCGGATCCCCTCTTCGTCCAGAGGCACCACGACCGTACCCTGCGCATCCATCCTCTCCCGTACCGTATACCGGTGCCGCCGCTCAACCAGAGGCCTCGGGCGCTGGAAGAACAGATCATAGAGGTCAGGCCGCCGCTGCCTTCCGATCTCCAGGACATCCCGGAACCCCTCGGTGGTGACCAGCGCGCCCGTGGGGATGCGGAGGCCCTTCTGTCCCAGGAGCAGGTTCGTGCCGATGGTGGAGGCATGGATCAAGGACACGGAGGCACCACGGATCTCCCAGCGACGGCCATGGTCCCGCAGGAATCGCCGGACGGCTTCGACCACGCCGTGGGCCGGGTCCGACGGGGTGGAGGGGACCTTGATGAGGGCCGTCTCGTCCGTCTCCTCGGCAAAGGCCACCAGGTCTGTGAACGTCCCGCCAACGTCTACGCCGACCCGCACCATGACCGGATG
Organism: Armatimonadota bacterium; assembly: GCA_031081675.1. Classification (NCBI taxonomy): domain Bacteria; kingdom Bacillati; phylum Armatimonadota; species Armatimonadota bacterium. The sequence goes on along the minus strand of JAVHLZ010000017.1, from coordinate 47,906 downwards.
AGCTCTTTATACACACGGAGAGACCGTCCCTCTGGACGCCGTGCCCGCGGGGGTGGGGTACGTCGGATTCTACGTGCGGCGGCCGGTCGGCGTCGTGGCGGCGATCACCCCGTTCAACTTTCCGCTCAACCTGGTGGCCCATAAGGTGGCTCCGGCCATCGCGGCCGGGAACGCCGTTGTCCTGAAACCGGCCAGCGCGACGCCGCTGACTTCGGTGAGGCTCTGCCAGATTCTGGAGGCGTGCGGGGTGCCGCCGGGCGCCATCAACCTGGTCGTGGGGCCCGGCGGCACCGTGGGCGACTGGCTCGTGACCGACCCGCGGGTCGGGAAGGTGACTTTTACCGGCAGCACGGATGTGGGGCGCCACATCGTCAGCCGCGCCGGGATCAAGAAGGTCACCCTCGAGCTGGGAAACACCTCACCGGTGGTGATCGCCGCCGACGGCGATCTGGAGGTGGCGGCCAGGCGCTGCGCCGTGGGCGCGTACTACAACTCCGGGCAGGTCTGCCTCTCGGTCCAGCGCATCTACACCGACCGGCGGGTCTTCGAGCCTTTCCTGGACAAGTTTACCCGGGCAACCGAGGAGATGGTGATCGGCGATCCCCTGGACGAGAGGGTGGACGTCGGGCCGATGATCGATGTGCGGGAGGCCGAGCGCATCGAGGAGTGGGTCAGGGAAGCGCAAGCGGACGGGGCGGAGGTGGTGACCGGTGGCCGCCGGGAGGGTGCGGTGTACTGGCCCACGGTGCTGACCGGGACCCGGCCCCCGATGAAGGTGGTGGAGAAGGAGGCTTTCGCTCCGGTGGCGGCGGTCATGGAGGCCGACAGTTTCGAGGAAGCGCTGGAGCAGGCCAACGCCACGACCTACGGGCTGCAGGCCGCCGTGTTCACCCGGGACATTGACCGGATCTTTCGGGCCATCCGCACGCTCACTTTCGGCGGCGTGATCATCAACGACGCGCCCACCTTCCGCGCCGACCACATGCCGTACGGAGGCATGCGGCAGAGCGGGATCGGGCGGGAGGGGGTGCGCTACGCCATCGAGGAGATGACCCATATCCAGATGGTGGCGATCCGGACGTCGGGCTGAGCCCCGGCTCAGGCGATGGCGATATTCAGTAGTCCCGGGACAGCAGGTGGCGGTTGCCGACCCGCACGGTGGTCAGGCCGGCGGCCCGGGCCGCGGCGACGGCGTCGTCGGCGTGGCGGACCGATGTGGGGGGCAGGTCCGGCATGAAGAAGTTCGGCGCGAACCCCAGCAGGACCAGGGGGATGTCGCGGTTGAACCCCGCGATGAACCGGGCGATCTGATGGACTTCGTCGGCGTCCACATATCCCGGCACCAGGAGCGTGCTGGCCACCACCAGGGGCGGGTCCGGCCGCTCGGCGAACCGGGCGGCGGCGCGGGCGAAGGTGGCCAGGGTCTGCCGGTTGGAGCTGCCGGTGAGGGCGAGGTGGAGGCCCTCCGAGTACGCCTTGAGGTCGAACTTGACGGTGCCGCCGGTGTGCAGGGACAGCTCCACGGCCCGGTCCAGCAGGTGGGGGTGCGCCGTGCCGGCCGTTTCCCAGCAGACGACCACGCCCCGGGAGGCCAGCAGCGCGGCCGAGGCCAGGGCGTGGGGCATCTGGGAGGCGGGGTCGCCTCCGAAGTAGCACACGCAGAAGGTGTCGGCCGTGGCGACCGCCGCCAGGTCGGCGGCGCTGATGCCCCGCCGCGCCAGGGGCGACGCTGCCGGCGATGGCGCCACCCGCTCCGCCGCGATCTCGGCGGATGTGGGCAGGAAGTCCCGGTAGTGCCAGTTCTGGCAGTACCCGCAGTTCAGCGTGCAGCTGCCGTAAAACACGGCCAGGTTGTGGCCCCGCCGCCTGCCCCGCCCGGCGCACACCTCCATGGCCACGCAGTTGGTGGGCAGCGGATCCCGGTACCAGTGGAGCAGGCCCCGGGACGGCGTCCCGGCCAGGTGCACCAGCCGTCCGTCCCGGGCGACCCGCAGGCCGCAGTAGCCGACCTCGGACGGGCCGATCACGCACTGGTGGGCGCAGAGGGTGCACCGCACTCCGCCCGGCGTGCGGGGCGGGGACTCGGGCTGGCCGAACATCCGGCGGATGCGGCGGTGGGCCGCGCGGACCAGGGGCTCCGCCCGCTCCGGATGGCGGCGGACGCAGGGACCGCAGACCCCCAGCCACGAGGCGATCAGGGGAGAGTGGGTCCCGCACAGGGCGCAGCGCTGGGCGGGCGCCGCGGGGCGCGCATCCACGGTCAGGTCCACGGCCGGCCATTCCCATGATACCGCGCCCCGGGACGGGGACCGGGTCGCCAGGACCGGGGCGGGCGGTGTACGATAGCGCCACCGACCCGGCGGGCCGGGAGGAGGCCGGCATGGGCTGGAGACATCCACAGGTCCTGGCGGTGATCCCGGCGCTTCCTGCCCTGGCGGTGCTGTACGTCACCGCCCTGCGGCGGGCGCCGGCGCGCCTGGCGGTACGCTTTCCCTCGTCCCTGCTGCAGGCGACCGCCTCCCGCGGGCGACACGCGGGGGCGGTCGCCCTGGGCGCCGCGCTGCTGACGTCGGTGGTGGCGGCCGCGGGTCCGGTAGTGCCGTGGCGGGTTCCGAAGGGGCTGCCGGTGGCGCTGGTGGTGGACGTCAGCCGCAGCATGGAGGAGGCCGACATCCTTCCCAGCCGGATCGAGGCCGCCAAGGCCGCGGCCCTGGAGTTCCTGGCCGGGCTGCCGGCCGCCACGCCGGTGGCGCTGGTGACCTTCGGCAACTACGCGGCGACGGTCGTGCCCCTGACCACCGACCGGGACCGGCTGGCTCAGGCCATCCGCACCCTGTCCACCCAGTTGCGGACCCAGCTCGGCTCGGGCCTGGTGGAGGCGGTGCGGGCGGTGGCGGGTGAGGGGCGGGCGGGGGAGGCGGCTTTGCCGACCCTCCGGGCGGTGGCGGTGCTGCTGTCGGACGGCCGGGCCAGTGACGGCGTTCCTCCCCTGGAGGCGGCGGAGGTTGCCCGCGCCCGGGGAGTGCGGGTGTATACTGTGGGGGTGGCCACCGAGACCGACCCGGCGCGCTTGCGCAGCGGCATCTGGGGAGTGCTCGACGAGCCTACCTTGCAGGCCATCGCCGACCGCACCGGTGGGACCTACTACCGGGCCTCCGACGCCCGCCGGCTGCGGGAGGTCTACCGGGACCTGTCCCGGGTGGTCGGGTGGACGGTGCGGCCGGTGGACGCCTCGCCCGCCGCGGCCGCGGCGGCGGCGGCGTTCCTGGTCGCCTCCCTGGTGGCCGGGGCGCGGCTGTACCGGATCGGCTGATGCCTGGACCGTCGCGGGAGGTGAGAGCGGATGCGTGTGCGGGACCGCGAACTCCGCCAGCGGCGCCACCGCCGTGAGCGGGTCCGCAAGCTGCTGGCACGCCTGCAGCAGGCGCGAACCGCCGAGGAGAAGCAGAAGATCCTCGAGAAGCTGGTCAAGAGGGCCCCCTGGCGCGCCGCCGAGTTCCAGCGACTTGCCGGTGAACTGGGTTGAAGGTTGAATGGTGAAGGTAAGAATCCTCACTACTCCTTCATCCTCACCTTCACCCTCCAACCTTCAACGTCGTTCAGCATACGTCGCCCCAAGGTAGGCCTCCCGCACCCGTGGGTCGGCCTGGATCTGGGCGGGAGATCCCTCGGCGATCTTCTCCCCGTAGTGCATCACCACGATGCGGTCGCACAGCCGCATCGCCACCGGCATGTTGTGCTCTACCACCAGAAAGGTCCTGCCCTCCTCGCGCAGGGCGCGGATGAGGGCCACCACGCCTTCGATCTCGCCGGCGGTGAGCCCGCCCAGCGGCTCGTCCAGCAGCAGTACTGTGGGGTCCAGGGCCAGAGCGCGGGCGACCTCCAGCCGCCGCTGCATCCCCAGGGGCAGGGCACGCGCGGGTGTGTGGGCGTGATCGGCCAGCCCGGTCCGGTCCAGGATCTCCCACGCCCGCCCCAGGACCTCCGGTTCCTCCGCCCTCCGCAGGCGCCGGCGGGGATGCGGGTATGCGCCGTGCCCCAGGGCGACGACCACGTTGGTCAGCACCGACATCCCCCCAAATGGCCGCGTGATCTGGAAGGTGCGGCCCACTCCCCGGCGGGCGATCTCCGACGGCCGCAGCCCGGTCAGCGGCCGCCCGTCCAGCAGGACCTCTCCCCCGTCGGCCGGCAGCAGGCCGCAGATGACGTTGAACAGGGTGGTCTTGCCGGCGCCATTGGGGCCGACCAGCCCCACGATCTCCCCGCGGCGCACCTGGAGGGAGACGTCCCGGACGGCCCACAGGCCGGCAAACCTCTTGCTGACCTGGCGCACCTCGATGATCGGTCCGCCGTCGGAGGCGGGGACGGCCGCCGCCGCTGCGGGGCGGGCAGGCGCGGGGACCCGCCGGAGGGGCCGGGCCAGGCGCCGGTCCAGGACGCGGCCCAGCCACGAGCCCGGCCCCAGCAGCCCTGACGGTTGGTAGCGCATCACCAGGACCAGGGTGACGCCGTACAGGAGCATCCGGTAGTTGCTGACCACCCGGAACACTTCCGGCAGGACCGTAAGCAGCACAGCCCCCGCGACGGCGCCCCGCAGGGTCCCCAGGCCTCCCACCACCACCATGCTCAGGACGGCCACCGACGCCGGAAAGCCGAAATCCCGGTACTCCACGAACTGGATGAAGTGCGCGTACAGTCCTCCGGCGAGGCCCGCCAGGGCCGTCCCCAGGACGAAGGCGACCACCTTGAACCGCCGGGTGTCCACCCCGCACGTCTCGGCGGCAATTTCGTCCTCCCGCAGGGCCGCCCACCCCATGCCCAGCCACGTGCGCCGCAGCCAGACATCCAGCCCCGCCAGGGCCACCACCACCGCCCCCACCAGGGCCAGGTAGGCCGGCTTGGAGAGTGTCGTCCCGCCCAGCGTGGGAGGCAGGACACCGCCGATGCCGAGGCTGCCGCCGAAGAAGGGCGTGTACAGGAAGATGGAGACGACCACGAAGTTGATGCCGATGGTGGTGATGGCCAAAAAGTCCTCGCGCAGGCGGATGCTGACGGTGCCCACGCCCGCGCCGATGAGGGCCGTCACCGCCGCCGACAGCGGTAGCGCCTCCCAGAACGACAGCCCCGCCCGGGTGACGAGCAGGGCCTGGGTGTAGGCGCCGATGCCCCAAAACGCCGCGTGGCCCAGGGTGGGCTGACCGGCGTAGCCGGAGATGATGTTCAGCCCGATGGCCAGGATGGCGTAGATGGCCGCCACGATGGCGACGGTGACGTGGTAGAGGCCGATCTCCATGATCCTAGCGCCGCCCCCACAGGCCCTGCGGGCGGAGGAGCAGGATGGCGATGAGGGCGATGAACGCCAGGGCGTCCCGCGGCAGCAGGCCCACCGTCCCGATGGCCACCGCCTCCACCACGCCCAGCAGCAGCGCCGCCGCCACCGCACCCGGAAACGATCCCAGGCCGCCGAGCACGATGATGGCCAGCCCCTTGTAGGCGGGGACGCTGCCCATGGTGGGCTCCACGGCGTTGAAGAACACCCCCACCAGCACGCCGGCGGCCCCCGCCAGGGCCGAGCCCAGCAGGACGTTCAGGCCCACCGCCCGCCCCACGTCCACCCCGCTGGCGGCGGCCATCGGGGCGTCGTCGGCCAGCGCCCGCCACGCCAGCCCGACCCGGGTGCGGGTGAGCACCCACCACGCCGCCACGAGCAGGGGCGCGCCTACGGCGGCCACCAGGATCTGGGCCGGCGTGATGGTGAGCCCACCTGCGGCCAGCGGCCCCACGGGCAGCCGGGCGGAAAACGCCAGGGAGTACGGCCCCGCCGCCAGGCGGAACAGGTCTTCGAGGGCGATGTATAGGCCGATGCTGGCGATCAGGGGGACGATGCGGGGCTGGGACAGCAGCGGCAGGTAGATCCACCGCTGGACCGCCCACCCGGCCACCCCGCTGCCGGCCATGGCGGCGGCAAACGCGAGGGCCAGGCTGTGGGTGCGGGCGTAGGTCACCACTCCCAGGTAGGCGCCCAGGGTGTAGATGCCGGCGTGCGCCACGTGGAGGATGCGCAGCACCCCGTAGACCAGGGTGAGGCCGGAAGCGACCACGGCGTAGATGGCGCCGACGGTCAGGCCGTTGACGATCTGCTGGACAAGCATGCCATGCGCCTCGGGCGCGCGCCCCGCGAAAGCCGCTCCGGGCGCCGGTGCGCCGGCGCCCGGAGCCCGACGACCCGTCTCCCGGGGCCCGTCAGGGCGGCGTGATGATCTCCGGGTCGGTGATCACGCCGAAGTACCGGAACTGGCCGTTGCGGACCACCTGGACCTGGATGGGCTTGATGGTCTCCCGCTGGGGGGTGAAGGACAGAACCCCGGTCACCCCGTTGAAGTTGCGGGTGGCCGCAATCGCGTCCCGCAGCCGGGCCGACTCGGTGGTGCCGGCCCGGCGCAGCCCGTCCACGATGATGCGCAGGGCGTCGTAGCTGGACGCTCCCACCATGTCGGCCTCCATCTTGTAGGCCTGGCGGTACTCCCGCAGGAACGTCTGCACCACGGCCCGCGGGTCGTCCCGGTTGAGGTTGGTGACGATGACCACGCCCTCGGCGTCCGCTCCGGCCAGCTCCAGGTACTTGGGCGAGTCAAAGCCTTCCTCGCCCAGGATCTGGGCCCGCAGGCCCAGCTGGCGGACGGTGCGCGTGATCAGCGCCGCCTCGTTGAACAGGCCGCTGACGAAGATCAGGTCCGGGTTCATGGCCCGCACCCGGGTCACGTGGGGAGCCATGTCCTTTTCGCCCAGGGGGTAGATGACCTCCCCCACGATGTTCAGGCCGGTCTTGCTGGCCCGGTCCCGGAAACCCTGGGCCAGGGCGCGGCCGAAGTCGTTGTCCATGGTGAGCATGGCTACCCGCTGGGCGTTGAAGTACAGCCGGGCCACCTCCGCGGCCCCGGCCCCTTCCACCGGGCCCAGAAAGCCCACCCGGAACACGTAGGGACCGGCGCGGGTAATCTCGGGGTGCACCGCGTAGCCCACCACGAAGGGGACGCGGTTCTGCTGGAAGATGGGCGCCGCGCCCCGGGTGGCGCCGCTGTAGGATCCGCCCACAGCCGCCACGACCCTGTCGCGCTCGATCAGCCGCTGGGCCACCGCCACGCCCTGGGGCGGGGCGGCCTGGTCGTCGTAGACCACCAGCCGGATCTGCCGGCCCAGCACGCCGCCGGCGGCGTTGATCTGCCGCACGCCCAGCTCCACGGCCTGCCGCACGCTGAGACCGTCGGGCGCTCCGAACCCGGTCAGGGGTGCGCTGAGGCCGATGGGGACCGGCTCCGCCTGGGCGCCGGCGCCCGCGGCGGCCAGGGCCACACCCACCACCACAAGCAGCACGCTGCGTCGTGCCACCGTCCGTCACCTCCGCGTGGAATCCTTTCACAGGATCCTTTCGACCTCGGGCGGGGCGAACGCCTGCCCGGACCTTCCGGTTTGAGCCCTCCCGATCCCGGATCCCTGGGTCTTGTCAGACGCGCCGGCGCATGCGGGCGGCGCGGGCGTGGCGGGGCAGGCCTTCCAGCGCGGCCAGACGCTCCACCACCGGGGCCAGGGCGGAGGCGGCGTCGGGGGTCAGCCGCAGGGAGGCGACCGGGCGCAGGAAGGTGCCCACCCACAGGCCTCCCGCAAAGCGGGCCGCGCCCCCCGTGGGCAGCACGTGGGTGGGTCCGGCGCCGTAGTCGCCGAACACCGCCGACGAGGCCGGGCCGATGAACACCGCCCCGCAGGCGTCCAGGCGGCCCAGCGCCGCATCGGGGTCGGCCAGGTGGAGCTCCACGTGCTCGGGGGCCGCCGCGTTGACGTATGCGCAGGCTTCGTCCAGGTCGGCGGCCACCGCCACCTCCCCGCGGTCCTGCCACGCCGTGCGGGCCACATCGTCCGCAGGCGCCTGGGCCAGGGCTTCGTCGATCCACCGCAGCACCGCCCGGGCCACCCGCGCGTCGGTGCTGACCAGCGCCGCCCGCGCCCGGACGTCGTGCTCGGCCTGGGCCAGCAGGTCCGCCGCCACCAGCGCGGGGTCGGCGCTGGCGTCGGCCAGGACGCACACCTCGCTGGGGCCGGCCGGCAGGTCGATCCCCACGCGGCCGTAGACCTGCCGTTTGGCCTCCACCACGAAGGCGTTGCCGGGCCCGCAGATCAGGTCCACGGGGCGCACCGACTCCGTCCCGTAGGCCAGGGCGGCGATGGCCTGGGCCCCGCCCATGCAGTAGATCTCGTGGGCGCCGGCCAGCGCCACGGCCGCCAGGGTGGCCGGGTGCACGGAGCCGTCCGGGCCCGGCGGGGCGCAGGCGGCGATGCGGGGCACGCCCGCCACGCGCGCGGGGATGATGGTCATCAGGGCGGTGGACGGCAGCGGGCGCCGGCCGCCGGGGATGTAGCACCCGGCCGACCTCACCGCCACCAGGCGGTGTCCGGCGTGTGCGCCGGGGCTGACCTCGACCGCTGCGTCCTGCAGCGCCTGCCGCTGGGCGCGGGCAAACGCCTCGATCCTCCCCGCGGCCCCCTCCAGCGCCTCCCGGTCCGCCGGATCCAGGGACGCCAGCGCCCGCCGGGCTTCGTCCCCGGAGACGACCGGCTCCCGGTCCACGCCGTCGAACCTGCGGGTGTACTCCCGCACGGCCGCATCGCCCCGCGCGCGGACGTCGGCGATGATGCGGGCGACGGCGGCCCTGACTTCCTCGTCGTCGGGTTCGAGCGGCGTCCGCGGCGCCTTCAGGATCTGCACGGCGACCTCCCGGAACGGGTCACATTCTGCCGGCGCGTCGGCACCCGCGCCGGGCGCGCCACCCCGCGCATGCCCGTCACAAGCCTACAGGCCGTGTTCTCCTATTGTAGGCGGTCACGTAGATGGCCTGGTAGCCACGCACCCCGGTCCAGGGTGGAGCGCCACGCGGCCGGATTTTCCGCCGCCACGCCGTCGGCGCCCGGCACCGTGACGCCGCCGTCCGGTCGACATCCCGCCAATCACGGCTCGTGGGTCCACGTCCCACAGGATCACGCCGGCTGGGCCGCGGCCTGCGGGTGCGCGGGGAGGTGTGCGATAATACCGGTACGCTCCGGCTGCGAGAAGGTCCACCGGGTAGGTCTGCCCGGGCCCCGCAGATCGGAGTCCCCGGAGCGGTCGGAGGCGGGGGCGGTGGGCGTTGCGGCCGCTGTGGCGCCACGTCACGGGTGGTGCCGGGGCGGATCCGCAGGACGGCGGGGGTGAAGAGGGTGTCCCGCACCTCCACCACAGCCCGTCCGCCGGGCGGTGCGGACGCGGCGGCTGACCTGCCTCCGAGGGCGATCATGCCTGTCGCCGCAGCGTCGCGGGCAAGACAGCGGACGATGGCCCGCAGAGGGCCGGTGGCCCTTCCCGCCCTGGCCGTTCTGGCCCTGACGACCGCGGCGTCTCCCGCCCGCGCCGACGGTCCGGTGCTGACTGCGCCCGACCGGCGGGGCATTCCCATGCTGGTCACCCGCGAGGGAGACGTGGTGCGGTACGGCACCGGGGTCATCGTCGGCCCCGAGACCGTGCTGACCGCCAAGCACGCAGTGTCCGGGGCGGTGCAGATCGTCCTGCCCGCAGCGACGGTGACCGGACACGTGCAGTGCCGCGCTCCGGACCGGGACACGGCCGTGATCACGGCGCGCATGCCCCGGGGCACCCCGCGGTACCGCATCGCCTGGCGTATGGTGACCGTGGGCGAGCCCGTCCGCACCGGCGGCTATCCCGGCCGGCGATGGACGGTGGCCTCGGGCCGGGTCACCCAGGTGATCCGGGTGGCCGTGCTGTCCGGCCGGCGGGTCAACACCCCCATGGTGGTCTTCCGGCCGGCCCTGCACCAGGGCGCCAGCGGCTCGCCGGTCCTGGACGCCCGGGGGTTCGTGGTGGCCATCTTCATCGCCAGCAACCCTCAGGAGAACTACAGCATCGCCCTGCCCATCGCCACCGGCCTGGGCCCCTGCCGGGTCCTGGTGCGCTGACCCTCACCCGGAGGACCGTGGATCCCTAGCGCAGCGGGTGGATGACGATCCGGTTCTCGGTGAAGACCGGGATCAGCACCCGGTTCCGCCGGCCGTCGTACCCGATGTCCGCGGGGGAGGGCACGTTGCCGACGGCTGTGGAGACCGTTCCATCGGGCTCCACGCGAAAGACCGCCGACGCGCCCCACGACGACACCAGCAGCGCGCCGCCCGGCAGGACCTCCACCCCGTCCAGGTTGCCCGCCGGGAGGCGGCGCACGTTCCGGCGTGTCCCGTCCGAGCCCACCGTGTACATCTCGCCTGCGGGGCTGAAGGTGACCACCACCAGCGTGCCGTCGGGCAGGACGGCGATGCCGTTGGGGTGGTTGAGATCGGGCGACCGGGCCACCACGCCGATCTGGCCGCCGGACAGCCGGTAGATGGCGTCGGTGCCCGAGGGGCTGAAGTCCGGCCGCACGCCGGTGTCGGTGATGTAGACGGTGCCGTCGCGGCCGGCCGCCAGATCGTTGACGAAGGTGGATCCCAGGATCACCACCGCGCCCCGGGGCTCGCCGGTGCGGCGGTCGAACATCCGCACCGTGGTGATGTCGGACACGTACAGGGTGTCGCCGGACACCGCCATGCCCTTGGGAGCGTTCAGCCGGACCTTGGGCCGGGCGCCGTCAATCCACTTCAGGTCCAGAACGCGCCCGTCGGGCGCCACCCGGGAGATGAACCCGTTGTCGTCGGCTGCGGTGGGCGAGCCGTTGATGTTGGAGACGAGGTAGACATCGGCCCGGGAATCGTACAGGATCGACTCGGGGGTGGCGAAGCCACTCACCAGGATCGGCGCCTCCGCCGGCGCCGCCCCGCCGGCGACAGCCCACCCCACCGTCAGGGCGACCGCCAGCAGCCCGCCGACCGCGCCCGACCCTCTGTTCATGGCTACCACCTCCCACCCGGGATGGAGATCACTTGTCTGCGGCGCGGAAGGATCCCTGCCCGCCGGGGAGGAGGGCGGCGGGGCCGGGAGGGTTTCCCCGGCCCCGGGCGCGTTACACGAAGATGGACCGCGGCAGGTAGGCGGACACCACCCAGTTGGGCGCGTCCACCACCTCGCTGATCCGCAGGTCCACGGCCACGCTGCACAGGGCGTAGGCCAGTTCGGGAGTCAGGCGGTACTCGCGGCCCAGCAGGTCGATCATGTCCCGGACGGCGTCCTTGCTGGCCTGCATCAGGTCCGGGCCGATGCCGGTGGTCACGTGGTAGCCGCGCTCGTCCACGTGCCGGGTGGGCGGGCCGGGAACCGAAAACCGGGGCCGGCGCAGCCCCGCCTGGGGGCGCAGGCCGAAGCGCAGGGTCACCACCATGGGCGACTCCACCGCCGTCCCGCACACCTCGCCGTCCCCCTGGGCGGCGTGAGTGTCGCCCACCGAGAACAGCGCTCCGGGCACCCGGACCGGCAGCCACAGGGTGGTCCCCCGGACCAGATCGCGGATGTCCATGTTGCCGCCGACCTCCCGCGGGGGCACCACCGAGTGCACGCCCGGTTCGGCGGGGGCAACCCCGATGGTGCCCGGGAACGGCCTTACCGGCAGGCGGATGCCGGGGGCGAACTCCACCCCCCGGGCATCGTAGGTGCTGATGTGCAGGAAGGGGGCGGGAAAGTCCTCGGCCAGCAGCCCGAAGCCCGGGATGATGGCCGTCCACCCCCACCCGCTGCCCTCCAGGTCCAGGATCTCCACCTCGAGGGCGTCTCCGGGCCGGGCGCCCTCAACGTACACCGGGCCGGTGACCGGATTCACCCGCGCGAAGTCCAGAGAGGCGACGTCGGCGACGGTGGAGGAGCGGGTCAGCTGGCCCCCGCTCGCGTCCACCACCTCGAACGCCACCACCTCCCCCGGCGCCACCCGCAGGGCGGGCTCCAGGGCGTTGTTCCAGCCGAAGTGATGCCGCTGGCGGTGCAGGGTGTGGTGCGTCATCGGACCACCCGCACCTCGTCGTAGTGCACCGGGATGTGGATGGGGTCCACCCACAGAACCTCCGGCCCGCCCATGCGGGCCGAGTGCATCGTGTAGCGCTTCTCGTGGAAGATGGGAATCCACGGCGCGTCGCCCATGATGGTCCGGTAGATCTGCCGGAAGCGCTGCTCCCGGGCGGCCGCCTGGGCGGGCTGCACCATGGCGTCGGCCTGCTCCACCTGCTTTTCCACCTGCTGGTTGCAGTACCACGCCCAGTTCCAGGTGCCGGGGGCCAGGGCCGCGCAGGACAGGATGGGCCAGTAGAAGTTGTTGGGATCGGGGTAGTCGGCGATCCACGCCATGCCGCCCGACCAGATCATCGGCGCCTGACCCTTCTGGCCTCCGGCCTCGATGACGGTGCTCTGGGCCAGGGTCTTGAGCTCCACCCGCACGCCGATGGCCGCCAGGTCCTGCTGGATGGCCTGGGCGATGCGCGGGTTGGGGTCGGTGTTGTTGGCGTACAGGACGGTGGAGAACCCGTTGGGGTACCCGGCCTCCGCCAGCAGCTTCTTCGCCTGCGCGCGGTCAAAGGGGTAGCCCGTGTACGACCGGTCGTAGCCCGGCATCAGGGGCGGGAGGACCTGGGTGGCGGGCACGGCCCGGTTGTTGATGATGCGGACGATGCGCGCCTTGTCCACCGCCATGTTCAGGGCCCGGCGCACCCGCACATCGGTGAGAGGGCTGACCTGGGTGTTGAGGGTGACGTAGCCGGTGTGGAGCTGGTCGCCCACCGCCACCAGCCGGCGCAGGGTGGGGTTGTTCATCACCTTGACGAACTCGGCGGGCGGGATGCCGTCGCCCAGAACGTCCACCTCGCCCCGCTGCAGCTTCAGAAACGCCACGTTGGGCTCCACGCCCACCTGGAAGACGATCTCGTCCAGGTAGGGCCGCCCCCGCAGGAAGTAGTCCCGGTTGCGGACGAGGACCAGCCGCTGGCCCAGCACCCACTCTTTGACCCGGAACGCGCCGGTGCCCACCGGCTTGTGGCCGAAGTCGGCGCCGGCCTTCTCGACCTCTTCCCGGGGCACCACGTGGGAGAAGTTCAGGGCCATGGTGTGCAGGAAGGCGGCGTTGGGCTTGTCCAGGGTGATGGTCAGGGTGTAGCGGTCCACCACCCGGATGCCCGAGACCTCCGCGGCCTTGCCCTCGCTGAACGCCGCCGCCCCCGCGATCCCGCCGAAGAAGCCGGCCCCGGGGCTCTGGGTCTTGGGGTTGAGGACGCGCTCCAGCGAGTACTTGAAGTCCTGGGCCGTCACCTCGCGCCCGTTGTGGAACTTCACCCCCCGGCGCAGCCGGAAGGTGTAGGTCTTGCCGTCGGCGGAGATGGTGTAGGACTCGGCCAGGTGCGGGACCAGCTTGGTGGTCCCCGGCTCGTAGTCCATCAGGCCGTCGAAGATGGATTTGATGATGGACCAGTTCTGCCAGTCGTAGCCGATGGCCGGGTCCAGGGTGCTGACGTCGTCCTTGAAGGTGACGATCATCGTATTGCCCCGGGCCTGGCCGAACCCCGGGGGCGCCAGCGTGGCCGCCGCCAGCGCCACCGCCACCGCCGTGACCGCCGCCATCCAGGCTTTGCCCATGTGCGCTCACCTCCGTGTGTGGGATGTCACCCGTACCGGATCTTGGGATCCAGCAGCGGGTACACCAGGTCTGCCAGCAGGTTGCCTGTGGTGATGGCCAGGGCCGAGACCACCACCACGCCCATGATCACGGGAATGTCCACGATCTGGATGGCCTGCCAGGCCAGCTGGCCGATGCCCGGCCAGCTGAACACCGTCTCCACCACCACCACGCCGCCCATGAAGGTGCCGATGTCCAGCCCCACCATGGACACCACCGGCAGCAGAGCGTTGCGCACCGCATGCCGGACCACCACCCGGGGTTCCGACAGGCCCTTGGCCCGGGCGGTGCGCACGTAGTCCTGGTGGATGACGTCCAGCATGGACGAGCGCATCACCCGGGCGTACCATCCGCCCCCGGCGACGCCCAGGGCGAACGCCGGCAGGATCAGGTGGGCCGGCGTCCCGTAGCCGCCCAGGGGGAACAGCCCCCAGCGGTAGGCCAGCCAGTACAGCAGGAAGAGCCCGACCACGAACTGCGGCGCAGACACGCCCACAAAGGCCGCGACCATCACCAGCTGGTCCAGCCGGGAGCGCCGGCGCAGCGCCGCCAGCATCCCCGCCGGCAGCCCGATGAGCAGCTCAAAGGCGATGCCGCCCGCCATGAGCAGGGCGGTGGCCGGGAGCCGCGACCACAGCAGGTCGGCCACCGGGATCTTCTGGGCGTAGGAGCGGCCCAGATCTCCCCGCACCAGCCGGCTGACGTAGCGGGCGTACTGCACCGGCAGCGGCTGGTCCAGGCCCAGCTCGGCGCGGATGCGCTGCACCGTCTCCACGGTGGCGCTGCGGCCGGCGATCATCCGGGCCGGATCGGCGGGGAGGGCGTACAGGAGCGCGAAGGTGATCACCGTCACCCCCACGAGGATGACCACCGACTGGACCATGCGGCGCACCAGGTAGGCGGCCATCAGCGCCCCCGCATCTGCGGGTCCAGGGCGTCCCGCAGGGCGTCGCCCACCAGGTTGAACGACAGCGACGTGAGCAGGATGGCCGCGCCCGGGAAGCCGACCAGCCAGGGGGCTTCCAGGAAGTAGGACTGGCTCTCGTTGATGGTGCCGCCCCAGCTGGGGGTGGGCGGTTGCACACCCACACCCAGGAACGACAGGGCCGCCTCGAACATCACGGTGGTGGAAATGCCCAGGGTGCCCCACACCAGCAGCGTCGGCAGCAGGTGGGGGAAGAGGTGGCGGGCGAAGATGCGTCCGGTGGGTACCCCCAGGGCCCGCGCCGCCTCGATGAACTCCCGCTGGGCGATGGACAGGACCTGGCTGTAGATCACCCGGGCGATCCACACCCAGTTGACCATGGCGATCACCAGGGCCACGATCCACAGGCTGGGGCGCAGGATGGCCGCCAGGGCGATGGCCAGGATCAGGGCCGGAAAGGCCATCATCATGTCGGTCAGGCGCATGAACGCGGTCCCCACCCACCCGCGGAAATAGCCGGCGACTGTGCCCAGCACCGTCCCGATGGCCAGCGCGGCGCCGTTGGCGGCCACCCCGATCAGCAGCGTGACCCGGGCGCCGTAGATCAGCCGCGACAGCAGGTCGCGTCCCAGAAGGTCGGTGCCCAGCCAGAACCGGCCTCCCGGCGGCAGGGGGCGGCCCTCGGGGGACAGGCCCTCGGTGAACTGCTCGGCGGGATCGTGCGGGGCCACCCAGGGCGCCAGCACCGCCAGCGCGGTCACCACCGCAATCACCGCGATGCCGAACAGCGCCGCCCGGTTGCGCGCCACCCGGCTCCACGGCGACGGCGGCACCCGGGGCCGGGGAGCGGCGACGCGGAGGGCGCGGATCACATCCGCCGGTGATGATGCCGGCAGCGGCGCTCCGGGCCGCCCGGTGGCGCCGTCGGCTGGACGAGCGTTCACGCCTGCTGTACTCCGATCCCGAGACGACGTGGCGCGTCTGATGATTGACGTTTCTGATTAGACCCGGACGCGCCGCGCTCCTTCCCCGCGCCGGCGCAGGGGCCGACCCCGCCCGCGCCTAACTGTTCCCGTGCACGAACGGCGCGACACCTTTTCACGGGAGAGACAGCCATGGATGTCCGCACGCTGGTCAGCACCGACCACCAGGTCCTGATCCACCCGCTGCACCACCCCGCCGACCACGAGGCCCCGATCCTGTTCGTGGAAGGACGGGGCGCGGTGTTGCGCGACGCCGAAGGCCGGGAGTACCTGGACGGCCTGTCCTGCCTGTGGAACGTGACCCTGGGCCACGGGCGGACCGAGCTGGCCGATGCCGCGGCGGCCCAGATGCGGCGGCTGGCCTACGCCTCCGCCTACGCCGGCTTCACCAACGAGCCGGCGGTGGAGCTGGCCCGGCGCCTGCTGGCCCGGGCCTACCCGAACCTGTCGGGCGTGTACTTCACCACCGGCGGCGCCGAGTCCAACGAGACGGCGTTCAAGATCGCCCGGTACTACTGGCGGCGTCAGGGCCGGCCCGCCAAGACCACCATCATCTCCCGGGTCCACGCCTACCACGGGGTGACCCTGGCGGCCATGAGCGCCACCGGCATTCCCTCGTTCCACACCATGTTCCAGCCCCTGGTGCCCGGGTTCGTGCACGTGCTGCCGTCGTATCCGTACCGCTACCCGGGGTCAGGCGCTCAGGAGGTGGAAGACGCCATCCGCCGGCTGGGTCCCGAGTCGGTGGCGGCGGTCATCGCCGAACCGGTCATCGGTGCCGGCGGGGTCATCCCGCCCACCCCGGACTACTTCCCGGCGCTGCGGGAGATCTGCGACCGTTACGACGTGCTGCTGATTGCCGATGAGATCATCACCGGGTTCGGACGGACCGGCCGGTGGTTCGCCCTGGAGCACTGGGGCGTCCGGCCGGACCTGGTGACCTTTGCCAAGGGGGTGACCAGCGCCTACCTGCCCCTGGGGGGCGTGATGGTGTCCCGGCGGATCCACGAGGCCATCCTCTCGGCGCCGCCCCCGGAGCGGTTCATGCACGCCGCCACCTATTCGGCCCACCCCACCTGCTGCGCCGTGGGGGTGGCGACCATGGACATCTACGAGCGGGAGAACCTCGTGGAGCGCGCGGCCACCCTGGGGGCGCGGCTGCTGGAGCGGTTGCAGGCGCTGCGCGATCTGCCCCTGGTGGGCGACGTGCGGGGGCTGGGGCTGATGGCCGGGGTGGAGCTGGTCGCCGACAAGGCGGCCCGGACGCCGGCGGTGGGCGTGGGCGGCCGGGTGGTGGCCGAAGCGCGCCGGCGGGGGCTGATCACCCGCATCCGGGTCGGCCAGACGGCCCCCCATCCCATCGGAGACACCGTCCTGCTGGCGCCGCCGTACGTCATCACCGAGGCCCAGCTGGAGCGGATGGTGGAAATCCTGCGGGAGTCCGTCCTGGCCGCAGCGTCGGCGTGAGCGGCCGGGTCGTCCTCGTCACCGGGGCGAGTTCCGGGATCGGCGCCGCCACCGCCCGGGCCTTCGGCGCCCGCGGGGACCGGGTGGTGCTGGTGGCGCGGCGGGAGGACCGCCTCCGGGAGGTGGCGGCCGCGCTGCCGGACGCCCTGGTGGTGCCGGCAGACCTGACCGACCCCGAGGTTCCCGCCCGGGTGGTGGAGGCGTCCGCCTCCCGCTACGGCCGCCTCGACGTCCTGGTCAACAACGCCGGCATCGGCCGGTACAACTGGGTGGACGAGCTGGACCCCCGGGACGTGGGGGACGAGGTGGCCACCAACCTGGTCGCGCCGATCCTGATGATCCGCGCCGCCGTCCCGGTGATGCGGCGCACCGGCGGCGTGGTGATCAACGTCTCCTCGGTGGCCGGGCTGCTGGCCGTGCCGACCACGTCGGTGTACAACGCCACCAAGTTCGGCCTGCGGGGCCTCACCGAGGCGCTGCGCCGGGAGCTCGGGCCCCAGGGGATCGCCGTCTGCGGGATCTACCCGAGCACGGTGGAGGGGACCGAATTTCGCCGCGGACGCCGGCCCCGCACCGGCTACTTGATGCCGCGCCGGCTGCGCCTGTCCACCGAGCAGGTGGCGGCGCAGATCGTGGCGCTGGCCGACCGGCCGCGGCGGATGGTGGTGATGCCGCGGATCTTCTGGGTGGCGGTCGTCCTCAACGCCCTGGCGCCCGGTCTGCTGGACCGGCTGGCCTCCCGGGCGGTCCGCCGGCTGCGGCCCGACGTGTGCGCGCGGGGAACGTTGAAACGTTGAAGCGTTGAAACGTGAAGCACGTCCCGCGGCGGGATTCCGGCAGCGTCCCGCCGTTGAAGGTGAGGTGCCCCGGCAGTTAACGGCCGGACCCCGGATCCCCGACTCCGGACCTCGGGACGTCGGCCACCATGACCTCCCGCCACGTGGCCACCACCGCCTCCACCACCCGGTCCACATCCGCCTCGGTGTGGGCCGCGGTGACGGTGACCCGCAGGCGGCTGGTGCGGGGCGGGACGGCCGGGGTCACGATGGGCGGGACGAAGACACCCCGGTCGAACAGCCGGCGGGCCATCCGCAGCGCAGCGTCGTCGGAGCCGGTGATGACCGGCACGATGGGGGTGGGATCATCGCGGACGTCCAGGCCTCCCGCGCGCAGGCCCGCCCGCAGGCGGCGGAGGTTGGCGTGCAGACGGGCCACCCGCTGGGGCTCCGCCTCCATGATGTCCAGAGCCGCCAGGGACGCCGCCGCGCTGGGCGGGGGCAGCGCCGCCGAGAAGACGAACGCCCGGGAGGCGTGCTTGAGCAGGTCTACCAGGTCGGATCCCCCCGCGATGAACCCGCCCACGGACGGGATGCTCTTGGACAGCGAGCTCATGACGATGTCCACGGCGCCGGGCAGCCCGAAGTGGCTCTGGATGCCCCGGCCGTCCGGTCCCAGCACCCCCAGCGAGTGGGACTCGTCCACCATCAGCCACGCCCCCCGCCGCCGGCACACCTCCACCAGGGCCGGCAGATCGATGACGTCGCCGTCCATGCTGAACACCGCGTCCACCACTACCAGCGTCCCCGCTCCCGGCGGCGCCTCCTGAAGCGCCCGGTCCACGGCGGCGATGTTGTTGTGGGGGACCCGCACCAGGCGCGCGCCCGACAGCAGGCAGCCGTCGATGATGCTGGCGTGGTCCAGTTTGTCGGCGACGACCAGATCGCCCCGGCCCACCAGGGTGGAGATGCAGGCCACGTTGGCCACGTACCCGCTGCTGTAGGCCACCGCGGCCTCGGCGCCCACACAGGCCGCGAGGCGCCTCTCCAGGCGGTCGTGCAGGTCGGTGTTGCCCGCCAGCAGCCGCACGCCGTGGGTGCCGGAGCCGTAGCGCCGCGCCGCCTCCCGGACGGCCGCCTCGATGGCCGGGTGGCCCAGCAGTCCCAGGTAGGAGTACGACGACCCCAGCAGCACCTGCCGCCCGCCGATGGTCACGTAGGCCCCGCCCAGGGCCTCCACCGGCTGCAGGTACAGGTAGAGGTCGCGTTCCTGCACGCGCCGCACCCGCCCGGCGAATTCCCGGACGCGGCGGGTAATGGGGTTGGCTTCGGGGGGCTGCGCCATGGGCCTTGGCAAAGCCCGTTCGCCGGGGCGGGGCGGGAAGCCTGCCGTTCCCGTCTTCGGCCCCCGTGGGGGCGGGCATACAGAGAGGGAGACCGCTGCTGAGGGGTGCCGATTCTCCGCAAGCTGCTCCAGGCCCAGCGCGCCGCGTCGGCGGCCGACCTGAACGGGACGATCGAGGGCCGGATCGGCCTGGTGACCGGCTCCGGCACGATCCTCCCCTGCGCCAACGCGCCGGTGTACCTGCTGGTCAAGCCCCTCGATCTGGAGGACGTCAAGCAGAAGGCCGTCCGGGACGGCGTGTTCAACCCTCTGCTGGCCCACATGTTCGTGGAATACGTCGTCAGCAGCCCCGAGATCCAGAACCGGCTGGCCTACGCCCGCACCCGGACCGACACCCGAGGGCGCTTCACCTTTGCCAACCTCCCCGGCGACCGGTGGTACTATGTGGTCGCCCAGGCCCTCACCGGCCAGGCCCTGGCCAGCTGGCAGGTGGCGGTGTACCTGTACCCCCGGGAGCGGGTGCAGATCTTCCTCCACAACGCCAACGCGGCCCTGCCCGTCTGCGCTCCCTCGGCGGGCGCCTCGGGGTGATCTCGGAGACGGCTCCGGGCCGAAGCCGCCGACATGCCCGCGGGGCGGCCGGACGGCTATGATGGAAAAAGATGGGCGTCGCGGGCACGCGCTACGACGTCATCGTGGTGGGGGCCGGCCACAACGGTCTGGTGGCGGCGGCCTATCTGGCCCGGGCCGGCCTGCGGGTGCTGGTTCTGGAGAAGCGTCCGCGGGTGGGCGGGGCGTGCGTCACCGAGGAGGTGTGGCCGGGCTACCGGGTCAATACGGCGGCCTACCTGTGCGGCCTCCTGCAGCCGCGGATCGTCTCCGACCTGGACCTGCCCCGCTACGGGTACGAGATCCTGCCCAAGGATCCGGCGTTCTTCAGCCCCTTCCCCGACGGCAGCCACCTCTATGTGTGGCGCGACGAGCGCCGCACGGTCGAGGAGGTAGCGCGCTTTTCAACCCGCGACGCCCGGGCGTACCCCGAGTACGAAGCATTCCTGGCGCGTGTGGCGGACCGCATGGAGCGCTGGCTGCTGAGCACCCCGCCCGACATCGTGCGCCGCCGCTGGCGGGACTTCGTGGGGCTGGGCCGGCTGGCCGCGGATGTCCTGCGGTTGCCCCCCGCCGACCTGGCCCGGGCCGTGCAGATGCTGACCCAGAGCGCCCGGGACTTCCTGGACGGGTGGTTTGAGTCCCCCCACCTGAAGGCGTCCCTGGCCACCGACGGGGTGATCGGGGCCCGGGGCGGCCCGTCCACGCCGGGGACGGCCTACGTGCTGTTCCACCACTGCATGGGACGCGCCGCCGGCAAGCGCGGCCTGTGGGGGTTCGTCCGGGGCGGGATGGGGCGGATCAGCGAGGCGCTGGCGGCCTGCTGCCTCCGCCACGGCGTGGAGATCCGCACCGGATGCGAGGTGGCGCAGGTCCTGGTGGACGGCGGCCGGGCGGCGGGCGTGGTCCTGGCCGACGGGACCGAACTGCGCTCCCGGGCGGTGGCCAGCAACGCCGATCCCAAGCGGACCTTCCTGCGCCTGGTGCCCGCGCAGGCGCTGGATCCGGAGTTCCGCCGGGATGTGGAGAGAATCCGCACCGAGGGCGTGGCCATGAAGATCAACCTGGCCACCGACGGGCTGCCCGTCTTCCCGGCTGTGGGCGGCGCGCGGACCGGGCCGGGCCCGGAGCACCGGGCCACCATCCACATCGGTCCCACCATGGAGTACATCGACCGGGCGTGGGAGGACGCCCGGCAGGGCCGCCCCTCCCAGGAGCCCTTCGCGGAGATCACCATCCCGACGGTCTACGATCCGACGCTGGCGCCGCCGGGCCGCCACGTGGTGTCCATCTTCGTGCAGTATGCTCCCTACCGGCTGGCCGAGGGGTCCTGGGACGACCTGAAGGAGCGCTACGCCGACCGGGTGCTGGAGGTCATCTCCCGCTACGCCCCCGACATCAGGAACATCGTGATCCACCGGCAGGTCCTGAGCCCGGTGGACTTGGAGAGGGAGTTCGGGCTCACCGGTGGGGACATCTTCCATGGCGAGATGACCCCCGACCGGCTGTTCTTCTTCCGGCCCGTCGTGGGGTGGGCCCAGTACCGGACGCCGGTGCGGGGGCTGTACCTGTGCGGGTCGGGCGCGCACCCCGGCGGCGGGGTGATGGGGGCGCCGGGCTACAACGCGGCCCGGGAGATCCTGCGGGACTGGAGGGGCTATCGGTGACTGCCGGGATGCGGTGTCCGGTCGCTCCCGACGTCCGGACGTTTCAGCGTTTCACCGCTTCAGCGTTTCACCGTGTCGCCGTACAGATCACGCGCGCATGAAGCTCTACCTCGTCCATCACGCGGAGGCGGTCCCTGAAGAGCGGGATCCGGCGCGTCCGCTGACCGAGCGGGGGTGGGCGCAGGCCCGGTCCGTGGCGCGCCAGGCGGTCACCCGGGCCGGAGCGCGCCCCCTGCGCATCGTCCACAGCGAAAAACTCCGGGCGGCGCAGACGGCGCAGGCGTGGCGGGAAGTCCTCCCCGAGGTGGAGGTGACCGCCGACGCCCGCCTGAACCCGTCGGCGGATCCCGGGTCCCTGGTGCCCGCCCTGGCGGAGGAGGGCCGCGACCTGGCGCTGGTGGGCCACCAGCCGTTTCTCAACCGCCTGGCGGCTCTGCTCCTGTGCGGGGATGCCGGCAGGCCGGTGCTGGCGCTGCCCGCCGCCGGGGTGGCCTGCCTGGAGCGCGGCCCGCACGGGGAGTGGACCCTGCGCTGGGCCATCGGGCCGGATCTGTCCGGCTCTTAGGCTACTCCGGTCTGCACGTCTCAACGCTCCGGCGCGTCAACGCCCTACTGCTTCCTTGCCCCACCCCTTCATCATCGCCTCGGCGGCGCGGACGAAGTTGGAGGCGCCCATCCCGCCGAAGAGGTCCCGCGCCCGCCCGGTGACTGCGGCAGCCTCGGCCCGGCGGCCGAGAACGCGCAGGGCCTCCCCGTACTTGAGCAGGGTGAGGGCCAGGTCGAACCGGTACTCCTGGTCGGGCCGGTCCAGCACCTCCAGCGCCTGCGCGAACAGCGCCAGCGCCTCCTGTGCCCTTCCTTGGGCGGCCCGGATCCGCCCCAGGGTGGCCCGGTGGGTGGCGTGGGGGACCTCGTCTTCGGGGTCCAGGCCCTCCACTGACCGCTCGCCGTACTCGGATGCCCCCGCCAGGTCTCCCCGGGCCAGGTGCAGTTCCGCCAGGGTCCGCAGCAGGGACGGCGGGTCGGCCTGGCCCTCGGCCCGCGGCGTCGGCGGCCCCAGCGCCGCGTCTCCCCGGCGCTCGACGACCTGGCTGCGGTGCTCGCGCAAGAGGGTCCGCGCGGCTTCCACCTCCCGGCCGGCCTCGTCCACCCGCCCCTGGCGCAGCAGGTGCATGGCCAGGTGGCGGCGGGTGTAGGCCTCGGCGTCCCGGTTCCCCATCTTGTGCCAGGTGGCCACCGCTTCCTGGAAGTAGCGGACGCAGGAAGCCGACTCTCCGGCCAGGTGCTCGACGATCCCCAGCCCCACCAGGCTGCGGGCCTCGCTGGTCCGCTCCCGGTGCGCCCGCGCCACAGCCAGCGCCTCGTGCAGGATCGGCCGGGCGGCGGCGATCTCCCCTGCGTCCAGGGTGGCCCTCCCCAGAAACGCGGTGGCCCGCGCCTCACCCCGGGCGTCGCCCAGGGCCCGGAACATCTCCAGGGCCGTGCGATAGGCGACCCGAGCGGTGCCCAGGCGGCCCCGCAGGGAGTGGGTGATGATGCCCAGCAGTTCGTACGCCTCCGCCTCTCCCTGCCGGTCTCCCAGGCGGCGGAAGGCGTCCCGGGCCCGCGCCAGGGCGTCCTCAGCCGCCGTCAGGCTGGCCCGGTCATACTCGGCGAAGGCGCGGTGGAGCCAGGCCCGCGCCATCAGGTCCGGCCGCGCCAGTGGACCGGCCAGGTCCAGCACCCGCGACGTCGTCTCCAGCACGCGGTCCGGAAGGGACATCCAGCGGATGGCGTCCGAGTAGTCGGTGAGCACCTCCGCGTACAGCGCGGGGTCGGCATCCAGCCCCGATGCCCGCAGGATGTCCAGAGCGCGCTCGTACCCCTCGCGAGCCTCGGGCAGGGCCCCCAGGGTGATCGCCCGCCGTGCCGCACGGCGGAGGGCGTCCACTGCGTCGCGGGCGAGATCCTCGGACGGCGCCCCCGCGTCCGCCGCATACCTCCACGCCTGCTCCCGGTGGTGCGCCAGGTCCTCCAGGTCGGCGTCACCAGGGGTGGGCGTCCTCGGCTGCAGCCACGAGGCCAGGCGGCGGTGGCGCTCGCTGCGGGTGGCCTTGGGGATGGTCCCGTAGGCCACCTCCCGGATGAGGGCGTGGGTGAAGGCAAATCCACGCTCGCCCACCAGGGCGGAGCCCGGACGCTCCTCCACCAGTTCCCGCTCCACCAGCCGCTGCAGCGTCGCGGCCACCTCGTCCTCCCCCACGTCATCGACCGCGGCGATCGCCCCCGGCCAGAAGACCCGGCCCACCACCGACGCATCCTGGAGCACGCGCTTGTCCAGGGGCGCCAGCAGGTCGAGCCGAGACAGGACCAGGCCGTGCACGGTGTCGGGGATGCGGATGTCTGGAGAGGACGACGCCCACCGCCACCGGGATCCGTCTTCGACCAGCCGGCCTTCGTCCACCAGCATCAGGAGGATCTCTCCCAGAAAGAACGGATTGCCTTCGGCCCGTGCCAGGACCGCCTGTTGCACCTCCGGGGGCAGGGCCGGCTGCCCCAGCGCCGCCTCGATCAGCCGGGCCGCCTCGTCCGCCGTCAGCGGGGACAGGGAGACGGTGGTGTGGTCCCGCACACCCAGGCCCCAGGTGGGATAGCGGTCCCGCAGCTCCGGCCGGGCCAGGCAGATGACCATCAGGGCGACGTCCGCGCTGTGGGCCGCCATGCGCTCGAGGAACTCCAGCAGGCTGCGTTCTGCCCACTGGATGTCTTCCACCACCAGAACCACAGGCGCCGTGCGGGCCAGGGATGTGGCCAGCGTCCGGAAAGCGTGCACGACGGCCTCCACCCCGGGGCCCTCCGCCGCGGCGCCGGCGGCCCGGGCGCGCCTGTCGGCGGTGCGGGTATCGACGGCGGGAGCCGGCGGG
Organism: Armatimonadota bacterium; assembly: GCA_031081675.1. Taxonomy (NCBI): domain Bacteria; kingdom Bacillati; phylum Armatimonadota; species Armatimonadota bacterium. The sequence goes on along the minus strand of JAVHLZ010000017.1, from coordinate 23,609 downwards.
TGCAGGCTTCCCGGCCTCCCGGCGGCGGGCCGCTCCGGACCGACCAGGGCCGCCAGCGCCTCCCCCACCGCCCGGGCCTCGTCGGGACCCGCGGCTGGCGCACACGCCTGCGCGATGGCTTCCGCCAGCCTGCGGCCCGCCTCCGCGCCGCTGGCGTGGGCATCGAAGTGGTCCCGGAGCATTTCCGCCAGCGGGCGATAGGTCAGCCCCTCCCCGTAGGCGGGACAGCGGCCGCGGAGGATGTGGGGCGGGTGAGGCAGCGATCGGGCATCCAGCAGGAACTCTTCCACTAGACGGGTCTTCCCGATGCCGGCGGGCCCCACGATGGTCACCAGGTGGCCGTGGGAGCCGTCGCGGACGCGGCGGAACAGCGCCCGCAGCACGTCCAGCTCCTCCCGGCGGCCCACCATGGCCGCCTGCAGCCTCCGGGCCGGTGGCCGATCCGACAGGCCCGTGACCCGCCACGCCCGGTGGTCGCCGAACTCCGCCGGGCCCTGGGGCAGGGCCTCGCAGATCACCCGGCCGCGCAGCGCCTCCCGGGTGCGGTCGTCGATGAGGATCCCTCCCGGAGGGGCGGCGGCCTGCAGGCGCGCGGCGAAGGTCACCACATCTCCGGTCACCATGAACTGGCCCTCCGCCGCCGCGCGGGCATCCGCGACCACCTCCCCGGTGGCGATGCCGCACCGCAGCCGCAGGTCGACGCCCAGGTCCGCCCGCAGGGCCTCCATCCGCGCCTGCATCCCCACCGCCGCCCGCACCGCCCTCTCCGGATCGTCCTCGTGGGCCGCGGGCAGGCCGAAGACCGCCATCACGGCGTCGCCGATGAACTTCTCCACGGTGCCTCCGCAGCGCTCGATCTCTTCCCGCATCGCCGCGAAGAACCGGCCCAGCAGGCCGCGCGCCGCCTCCGGGTCCATCCGCCGGATCAGGGTCGTGGAGCGGGCCAGGTCGGCGAACAGGGTGGTGACCACCCGGCGCTCTGTCAGCGAGATCTCCGCCAGGGCCGTCCCGCACCGCCGGCAGAAGCGCGCCCCCGGCGGGTTGCCCGCCCCGCACGCGGGGCAGGGGGTCTGCAGCGGCGCACCGCAGGCCATGCAGAAGCGGGCTTCCGGCGGGTTGGCGGTGCCGCAGCGCTGGCAGAAAGGGGTGGAGGAGGCGGCGGAGGCGGGCATAACATCTTCCAGTCTATAGGCCCCGGCAGGGCCCGACAAGAGCGGACAGGGCAGGCTCCCCCCGGTCCGGCCAGGGGCCCGCCGGGGCGCCGGCGAAGGGCACCGGAGATCCCCGGAGGGGGGACGACAGCCGTGGACACGGTGGCGCTGCTGCGGACACTGACCGACGCCGTCGGCGTGGCCGGATTTGAGGACGAGGTGCGCGAGGCGATCCGGAGGCTGGTGGAGCCCCTGGCCGACGAGGTGCGCACCGACGTGCTGGGCAACCTGCTGGTGACGCGCCGGGGCCGTTCGGACGTCACGGTGATGCTCGACGCCCACATGGACGAGATCGGGCTGATCACCAGCCACATCGACGACAAGGGGTTCGTGCGCTTTGCCACCCTGGGAGGGTGGGACACCCGCATCCTGCCCGCGCAGATGGCGACGATCCGGACGCGCGACGGCCGGAGGGTGCGCGGGGTGATCGGCAGCCTGCCCCCGCACGTGCTCAAGCCCGAGGAGCGCGACAAGCCGATCCCTCCGGACTCCCTGGTCATCGACGTGGGGGTGTTCTCAGCGGACCAGGCCCGCGCGCTGGGCCTGGGCGTGGGGGACCCGGTGGTGCTCGGACACCCCCTGGAGGTGCTGCGGGAGGGGTGGGTTGTGGGGAGGAACTTTGACGACCGGGCCGGGTGCGCGGTCCTGGTGAAGGTTCTGGAGTCCCTGGCGGAGCGGCCCCCCGACGCCACCGTGGTGTGCGCCTTCGCCGTGAGCGAGGAGACAGGCCTGCGGGGGGCGCGGACCGCCGCCTACCAGGTCAACCCCCAGGTGGCGCTGGCGGTGGAGGCCACCGCTGCCGCCGACCTGCCGGGGGTCGCTCCCCAGCGCCAGCCCACCGCCCTGGGCGGAGGGGCGGCCATCACCGTCGCCGACCAGTCCATCGTGGTCAGCCAGAGGATGGTGCGGGCCCTGGAGGAGCTGGCCCGGAGGCACGAGGTGCGCTACCAGATCAAGCTGCCGCTTTTTGGAGGGACAGACGCCGGCGCCATCCACACGACCCGGGCGGGGGTGCTGGCCGGGGTTGTCTCAGTGCCGGTGCGCTACATCCACTCCCCGGTGGGCCTGATGGCCCTGGACGACTTCGAGCAGGTCGTCCGCCTGGTCGGCGCGTTCGTCCAGGAGGCGCGGGCCCTCCTGGGCCTGTGAGGGCTTCGCCGGGGGCCGCGGTCCTGAAGGCGGGGCAGAAAGCCGGCGAGGGCCTGTCCGCGGGCCCTCGCCGGAAAGACAGCGGATGAAGGCCGGTGCCCGGAGACTACTGGGTGGGCATCCAGCTCTCGCCTGAGGGTGTCCAGGGCGCCGAGGGCTGGGACGGCCCCGGCATCTCCATGGGTTTGGCGGCCTTCTTCCGGGCGGCGGGCTTGCGCGCCACCTTCCGGACTGCCCGGCGCGCCGGCTTCTTCTTTGCCGCCCGGGCCTTCTTGGCTGCCTTCTTTCGCGCCACGCGTCCTCCCCCCTTACTCGGTGGTCTCCCCGCGCGACCTCACCGAAGGTCTTCGCGACCCCCGGGTATGATCCTCCGCAGCGCAATTCCTCGCGGTGCGTTCAGGGTCCTGCCGGCGCCGGAGAATTTCAGGAAGGCTGGGTGAGCAGCGGAGCGATGCGCCGGTTGACGGCGTTGAGGACCGCCTTGCCCGCGGCTTCGAAAACCATGTCGTCGATGGGCGCGATCCCCAGCAGCGACTCCTCACCGGCGGGGGTCAGGAACAGGACCACGGCCCACAGCGCCTTGCCTACCTCGGGAGGAGCCTGCTGGATGTCGTGGACCACCACCCCATAGCCGGGGGGCAGGAACTCCGTAATCGCCCGGGCGGCCGCCTCGGCGGCCAGGAACAGGCGCCGTTCCTGGGCGTTGCGCCCCACGGCCCGCCCCACCACCTCCCGGTCCCCCAGGGCCATCTTGACCGTGGCGGTCGCCACCAGGCCGGAGACGTCCAGGCTCGCCCCCTTGAGCCGGATGCGTCCCGTGCCGTCCGGGGCGGGGACGGGCATGGCTGGCGGCTGCTCCGGGGCCGCGGCGGCGGGGGGTGGGGGAGGGGGCGCGGGGGATGGGGGCGCAGGAGCAGGCGCTTCCGGGACCGGGATCTCATACACCCGCGGCGGGAGTTCCTCCACGGACGGCTCCTCAGCCTCTTCTATCGGGGCGGCAGGGGCCGGGGCCTCGAATGGGGGAAACCCCGCCGCTTCCACGGGTTCCTCGGCCGGAGCTTCGTCCGGCTGCGGCGGGGTCCAGGGCTCGTACCGGGACTCGGGAGCCTCCACGGCCGCCACCGGCTCGGGGGCCGGCGCGGCGGCGGGAGCCGCGGCCTCCGGCTCGGGCACCGCCTCCTCGTGAGGCGCCTCGGGGACAGCCTCGGGGCCAGGGGGTGCGGGCGCCTCGGCCTGTGCGACCTGGCCGGTGGCTTCGGCGGTGGAAGCCGCCACCTCGGCGGAGATGATGACGGCGTCAATGACCGCGGCCGCCGCCAGGGGGTCCACGTCGGCCAGGCGGTCCACGGTGGCGATGCCGATGCGGCTGCGGGGCAGGCGGGCCCCGTCAGTGTCCAGCCCGGCCACCTCCACCTGCTGGTGGATCATGTCCACCTGGGTGCGGACCTCGTCCAGGGACCGGGTGGTCAGGATCAGGAAGGTATCCCCGCCGTGCCGGGAGAGCCGGTCCCGGTCGTCCATCAGGCGCCGCAGGCGCCGGGCGATCTGCCGGAGCACCGAATGGGCGGCCTTGTAGCCGTACACGTCCATGAGGGTGTCCAGGCCCGCCAGCTGCACCACCATCACGTGGAGGTCGGCGGTGCGGGCCAGGCGCGCGGCCTCGTCCCGCAGGGACACCGACCAGGGCAGGCCCGTGATCGGGTCTTCCGCCGGCGCCCCGGTGGGGGCGGGGGACGGATGGCGGGCGGCGTGCGCCTCCGCCGCCCTCTGGATCTCCGCGGGATCCACCCCCGAGGCGAACCGGGCGATTTCCTGATCCCCGTAGCACAGAAACAGCTGGAGAGGGGCCTCCAGCAGGTGGTAGCCCGGGGGCAGGGTGATGCCCAGGGTCCGGGCCGGCACGTGCCAGCGCACCTTGTGGAACGGGGCCTCGCCGCTCATGGAACGAATGGGTCCTCTTCTAGCATACCCAAAATGTGCAGCAAACTTCCTGCCAGGGCCATGGGACTTTGGTATCATCCCGCGGCCCGTTCGGTCCCCGGGCCCCACCCCCCCGCCGGCGAAGATCAGCGGTGCTTGATGGACGCCACCTTCGGCTGCAGGAAGTACAGCAGGTAGTCCGGCCCGCCCACCTTGGCGTCGGTGCCGCTCATGTTGAACCCCCCGAAGGGGTGCACCCCCACCAGGGCGCCGGTGCACTTGCGGTTGATGTACAGGTTGCCGCAGAAGAACTCCCGGCGGGCGCGGGCGATCTTCTCGGGGTTGCGGGTGAACACCGCGCCGGTCAGCCCGTACTCGGTGCTGTTGGCCATGGCCAGGGCGTCGGCGAAGTCTCGCGCCTTGATCACGGCCACCACGGGCCCGAAAATCTCCTCCTGGGCGATCCGGGCGGAGGGGTCCACGTCGGCGAAGACCGTGGGCTGGATGTAGTACCCGGATCCGTCCCCGGGCTCTCCGCCGGCCAGCAGGCGGCCTTCGCCCTTGCCGATCTGGATGTAGCCCAGGATCTTCTTCATGGCGGCCTCGTTGATGACCGGGCCGCTGAAGTAGTTGTCCTTGGCCGGCCCCTGCTCCAGGGAGCGGACCTTCTCCACGAACGCCTCCAGGACGTCGGCGTACACCGGGGCGGTGACCACCAGCCGGGATCCCGCCGAGCACTTCTGGCCCTGGAACCCGTAGCCGGAGACCACCGCAGCCTGTACCGCCTCCTCCAGGTCGGCCTCCTCGTCGATGATGACGGCGTTTTTGCCCCCCATCTCGGCGATGCAGCGTTTCAGCCACTTCTGACCGGGCGGGACCCGGGCCGCCTGCTCGTAGATGCGGATGCCGACCTCCTTGCTGCCGGTGAACGCCACCATCCGCACCCGGGGATGCTGGACCAGGGGGTCTCCCACCGCCGATCCGGGACCGGTGACGATGTTCAGCACGCCCGGCGGCAACCCCGCGGCCTCCATCGCCTCCAGGAAGACGTAGGCGTTGGCCGGAGAATCGGAGCTGGGCTTCATCACCACGGTGTTGCCGGCGGCGATGGCGGCCGACGCCATGCCCACCGGAATGGCCAGGGGGAAGTTCCAGGGCGGGATCACGGCCACCACGCCCAGGGGCAGGTAGACATACTCGCTCATCTCCTGGGGATGGGGGACCGTAGGCTGGCCCCGGTCGTAGCGCAGCGCCTCCCGGGCGAAGAACTCGAGGTGGTCGATGGTCTCGGCCACGTCGGCGTCGGCCTCGGCCCAGTTCTTGCCGACCTCGTAGACCTGCCAGGCGGCGGCGGTGAACTTGCGGCGGCGCAGCCAGTCGGCGGCCCGCAGCAGGATCGCGGCGCGCTCGGCCGCCGGGACCCGGGACCAGGAGGCGAAGGCCTGCTCGGCGGCGACCACCGCCGCCTCCACGTGATCGGGACCGGCTTTCTGACAGACGGCCACCACCTCGTCCTTCTGGGAGGGGTTCAGGGAGGTGAACTTCTCCCGGGTGGTCACCCGCTGGCCGCCGATGACCAGCGGGAACTCCTTGCCCAGCTGGGCGGCCACCGACCGCAGGGCCTGTTGCATCGCCGTGCGGGCGGCGTCCTGGGAGAAGTCGGTGAACGGCTCGTTGCGGAACTCCGGCAGGGCCATGCTCCACCTCCGGTCACGCGCAGGAATGTGCCGTCACGGCATCGTGCGGGTGGCTCCATTATAAACCGCCGGGGCCCTGCGCGCGGCAGCAGCGTCGGCCTACAGCGCGTCCAGGTCCGCCGTGCGCAGAAAAGTGGCCAGGTCGGCCAGGGAGCCGGCGCGGTCTGCCTCCACGGGCAGGCCCCCGGGGTTGATGAGATGGTCGGTGACCAGGAAGGTGCGCATGCCCAGCCGGCGGGCCACGGCGTCCTCGCGGGCGTCGTTGCCCGCCATCAGGCACCGCTGCGGCGGGTGGCCGATGGCCTCGCAGACCTCCAGGAAGTACTCGGGGTGGGGCTTGCAGACGTGCGCCGTCTCGTAGGTGGTGACGACAGCAAAGGGCAGGTCGTCCACCCCCGCCCACGCCATGCGCTGGCGGATGGCGACTTCGGGGAAGATGGGGTTCGTGGCCAGGACTGCCACCAGACCGCGCCCGAGAGCCGCCCGCACCGCCTCCCGGGCGGCGGGGTCCTGGCGTGTCAGCGCCCGCAGGCGGGGGTAGGTGCGCGCGTAAAACTGCGCCAGGCGCGGGGCGGCCTGCTCTTCGGTGAGGCCCACCGCCGGATAGAACGAGGCGGCGAACACCTCCCGGACAGTCCGGGAGGGATCGCGGTTGGCGAGCATCACCCGGGTGGCGTCCAGCAGGCAGGACACAAACCGCCCGGGGTCGATCAGGTCGGCAAAGTCCCGCGCCAGGAGGCGGACGTACTCTTCCACCAGCCGGCCGGTGTCGACCGGCAGCAGGGTTCCGTCCAGATCGAACAGGACGGCGGTGATCACCGGAGGCGGGGACGGGGGGGATCCGCGCCCACCGCGGAAACCGTTACCCTCCCGCCCGCAGGGCGGCCGTCACCAGCGCCAGGGCCACCAGGTAGGCCAGCCAGCCCAGGGCCACCACGGCCAGAGCGCGCCAAGTGGACGTGTAGTCCAGGGCTTGGCGTACCGCCACCACCGTGGTCACCAGCATCCACACGTTGGCGACCGGGAACGCCAGGGCCCCCAGCCCCGGCACGATCCCCAGGACCCGCAGCACCCCCGGGGCGCTGGCGAACCCCAGCACCCGCAGCATCTGCCCCACGTCGGCGTGGGTGGCCTCTCCCGGCAGAACGCGGGTCCCGATCCAGTAGGTCAGGTAGGCCCACACGTACCAGGCCAGCAGGGCGGTGACCGCCACGACCACCAGCCCCAGTATCCCTCCCCGCGCGACGCCGCCTATGCCCGCGCCCAGCGCGGACAGCAGCACCACCGTCGCCGCTTCCCGGGTGAGGCCGGGATCGGCTTCCACCTCCTCGTACAGCCGGGGGTCCAGCCTGGACGCGCGAATCATCCGCTCGGTGATTGCCACGGTCTCCCTCCTGTGCCTTCGTGATGCCGCCGGGGAATGATTCGCCTCGGCGCGAGACCTCTCCCCCGGGGTAATCGCCCTGTATCTGCGGCGGACAGCGTACGGGCGGGCGCCGCCGGAAGGCGCGGGGTCCTGACCGGATATCGGCGGCTCACGCCGTCGACCCCGAATGCGGCATGGAGGTGGAGATCGCCTCCGCCCGCCACACAGCAGAACGCGGCGGCATCAAGTATTACTTCTGTTCCGCGCACTGCCAGACCAGCTTCGAGAGGGATCCCGCCCGATACGCTCCCGCAGGCTCGTGAGATGGTGGAAGGGCGCACGGCCACCGCGGAACCGGTCGAGAAGGAAGTCGAGGCGTTGCGGGCCGTGGCGGAGGGGGTGGGATTCGAACCCACACGGGCCTGCGCGGCCCAGCGGTTTTCAAGACCGCCCGGATCGCCGGATTCCCTGCACCCCTCCGAGGTTCCAGCCCATTATACGCCTCACAGCGGCCAGAAGTGCAGGAGCAGCGGCACGGCCACGAGCGTGATCAGAAGCTCCAGCGGCAATCCCATGCGCCAGTAGTCACCGAACCGGTACCCTCCTGGCCCCATGACGAGCGTGTTGGACTGGTGGCCGACCGGTGTGAGGAAGGCGCAGGACGCACCGATGGCGACAGCCATCAGGAAGGCGTCGCTATGGACGCCGAGCCCGCGGGCGACACCCAGACCGATGGGAGCCATCAGCACGGCGGCCGCTGTGTTGTTGATGACGTCCGAGAGAAACATGGTGGCGACCAGCACCACGGTCAGCGTGGCCCAGGGAGGCAGGTGCTGGCCGACGGCGAGCAGGGCGCCCGCGATTGTCGTCGCCACTCCGGTGGTCTCCAGGGCCTGCCCGACGGGGATCATCGCCCCCAGGAGCACGAGAATTGGCCAGTCAATGCTGTCATAGGCGTCGCGCAGGGGCAGCAGTCCTGTCAGCACCATGGCGACCGCCGCGCAGACGAAGGCCACCTGGACGGGGACCACGCCCAGGGCGGCGGTGGCCAGGCCCAGGCCGAAAATCGAGACGGCCGACATAGTCCGGCGGGGCTGGCCGAGGCGCAGCTTCCGCTCGGCCAGCGGGAGGAGGCCCAGATCAGCAATAGCCTCCTGCAGGAGGTCTCCACTGCCCTGCACCAACAACACGTCCCCGGCCCGGAGCTGGAGGCGGGCCAGGCGATCCTTTACCCGCTGGCCTGCGCGGGCTACCGCCAGCAGGTTTACCCCGAAGCGCCGGCGCAGGTTCAACGTGCGGGCCGTCTTGCCGACGATGCGAGCGTTGGGCCGCACCACGGCCTCGAGCAGAACCACTTCGTCGGATCCGAGCTTCTCCGGGTCCAAAGGCCTATCTCCGACCAGCTGGAGGCCACCGGCGTCCAGGAGGGTCTTGAGGTCGGCCGGATCGGCTTTGACGATCAGGACGTCGTCCGCGCGGACGATCTCCCCGCCGGAGGGCGCGGGCATTCGGCGCTCGCTGCGGACGATGCCGACCACCGTCACCTCGGCGTCGTCCAGAGTTTCCAGCTCCTGCACTGTCCTGCCGACTACGGGCGCGCCCTTGGGGACCTCGACCTCGGCGATGTAGTCTGAGATCTCGAACAGTTCTTCGGGGGACTGGCGTCCCTGGCGCCGCGGAATTAACCGCCAGCCCAGCAAGGCGATGAAGAGGATCCCGGCGGCAGCCACCCCCGCTCCGACCGGTGTGAAGTCGAACATGCGGAAAGGAACGCCGGTCTCCTGCATCCGGTACGTGGCGATGACAACGTTGGGGGGCGTCCCGATGAGCGTGATCAGCCCGCCCAGCAGGGAGGCAAAGGCGAGCGGCATGAGCAGCGCTGAGGGAGCGATCCTGCGGCGGCGCGCCGTTTGCATCGCCACGGGCATCAGCAGGGCGAGCGCGCCCACGTTGTTCATGAAAGCCGACGCCAGCGCCGCGAGGGTGGTCAGCGCCGTCATCTGGAGGAGCGCGTGGCCCCCGATACGCCCTAGCTCCCGGGTCAGGAGGTCGACCACCCCCGAGTTCAGCAGTCCCCGGCTGACCACGAGGACAGCGGCCACGGTAATCACCGCGGGGTGGCCGAATCCGTCAAAGGCGTCTTCCGGCGCTACGTAGCCGGCGATGGTCAGGGTCAGAAGGGCGAGCAGCGCCACGAGATCGTAACGCCACCGCCCCCATGCCAACAACGCGAGGGTTGCCAGCAGGATGCCAAGGACGACGGTCTGGGATCCGCTCATGCCTCACACGCCGGTACGGAGGACCAGGTCGCGACGACCTCTCCCCGCTCTCCGCGGCCCATCGGGTACCCGCCGGATAGCCCGCCTCATCCGCGGCCGCTATCATAAAGCAGTGTTCCGCCTGGCCCTCATCACCTTCCTCTCCGCCTTAGCCACGGCCGTTGCTACGGGCATGGGCGGGGTGCCGTTCCTGTTCACCCAGGGTTTCCCGGACCGTTTCCTCGGCCTGGCGTGGGGCGTCAGCGGGGGAATGATGCTCTCCGCCTCCGTCTTCAACCTCGTCTTCGAGGGCGTCAACCGCAACGGCTACACCCCCGTGGCCGCGGGGATCGCGCTGGGGGCGGCCCTTTTCTGGCTCGCCGAGCGGCGGTTCGGCCACACCTCCTTCGACTTCTACCACCTGCACGGGGCTCCGGCGCGCCGGGTTGTCCTCTTCATCGGGACGCTGACCATCCACAGCTTCTCCGAAGGCATTGCCGTGGGGGTGGCGTTCGGCTCAGGCGAGGTCGCCCTGGCCGCCCTGGTCACCGTGGCCATCGCCATCCACAACATCCCCGAAGGGCTCGCCGCTTCCCTACCGCTCCGCAGCCAGGGGTTCTCCGGATGGGCCTGCATCGGGTGGTCCATCTTCACCAGCCTGCCGCAGCCGCTCATGGCCGTGCCGGCCGCGCTGGCCGTGGCGTTTTTTGAGCCGCTGGTGCCCGTGGGATTGGGGGTTGCGGCCGGCGCCATGGCGTTCCTGGTCTTCAGCGAGATCGTCCCAGAGGCTGAAGAGCACAGTGGGCACGGAAATGGCGCGGCGGCCGTGATCGTCGGATTCCTGGCGATGATGCTGATGCAGAACGTGCTGCAGTAACAAAGCCCGCGTCGTCCCGGGCTCTGTCCGAGACGCCCCGCAGCGGAGGTCGGTGTCGGGTACAATAGGTCCGACGCCGGCCGCGGCGTCCGCGGACGGACAGACCGCCTGCGGCCCACTCGAGCGGGAGGAACCATGGACGGCGTACAGACCATGTCGGTGCTGGAGGCCATCACCACCCGGCGCAGCATCCCCCAGTTCAAACCGGATCCCGTCCCCCGCGACCTCGTCGCGCGCCTGCTGGAGGCCGCCGTGTGGGTGCCCAACCATCGCCTCACCGAACCCTGGCGGTTCTATGTTCTGGGCGAGACCAGCAAGCGCCGCTTCGCCGAGATCCGCCGCGACTTCCGGGCGGCGCAGCTGCCCGACCCGCATGCCCCCGAGGCGCAGCCCGCCCTGCGCAAGCTGGTGGACGACACCCTGGCCACGCCGCTCATCATCGTCGTCACCTCCGCCGGCCACCCCGACCCGGAGCTGCAGGAGGAAAACCACTGGGCCACGTTCGCAGCGGCCTACGCCTTCATGCTGGCGGCCTGGAGCCAGGGCATCGGTTCCTACTTCCGCACCGGCGGCCTGCGGGACTATCCGCCCCTGCGGGAGTTCCTGGGCCTGGGCCCCGACGAGCGGGTGATCGGCGTGATCTACGCCGGCTACCCAGCCGTCGTGCCCCAAAAGCGCCGCACCCCGGCTGCCGAGAAGACCGTCTGGCTGGACTGACGGCCTACGGCCCCGCGAGGGCAGGCCTCGAGCCAGGACGCGCTCCCCGCGGCCGCGCGAGCCCGGACAGCCGAGGGAGACCCCGTTCGGCCAGTGTTCTGCCGCGCGTCGGGGGCGGGGGTGGACCTAGCGGCTGGGCAGGCTGCGCCCCGGGCGGACCGGCTATACTGGAAGCCGATGCTGGCCGTCTGCGATCCTCCGACCCTCATCGACCGCCTGGTGGACGAGATCCGGACCGTCGCCGATGGCCATCCCGTGGTGGTGGCCTTCAGCGGCGGGCTGGACAGCACCACCGTGGCGGCTCTGGCCAAGCGCGCCCTGGGCCCCGAGCGCGTCCTGCTGGTCACCGTGAACATGGGCGCGTACAACTACCGGCGCGCCAACCAGATCGTCCTGGAGATGGCCGAGCAATTGGGCCTGCGCCAGAAGTGCCTGCTGGGCCAGTTCGCCCAGCACCGGGTGCAGTCCGGCGGTCCCGCCTGCAACCGCTGCACCCGGGAGATCAAGCTGGGGATGGTCCAGGCGGTCGCCGGCGGCCGGCTGGTCCTCACCGGAGCCAACCGCTCCGACACCTGGGGTCAGCTGGGGATCAAGGTGTGCAATGGTTTCTACTCGCCGCTGCTGGACCTGGACAAGCCGCAGATCCGCGCCCTGGCCGACGCCCTGGGCCTGCGGGTGCCCCGCATCGGTGAGACCTCCGGCCTGCGGCGGGAAGGGTGCAAGCTCAAGCACCTGCTCAAGCCCCTGGTCAACCCCGACTACCACGGGCAGGCGGTGGCCGAGGCCAACGAGGTCCTGCTGGAGATGCTCCAGCGGGCCGGGTACGAGGCCGCGCTGGCCAACGTGAAGATCATCGGGCCGCTGCGCCGCAACATCGCCCTGGTGAACCTGCTGCCTCCGCCGCCTCCGGATCTGGCCGACCGCATCGCCGGCGCCCTGAGGGCCCTGGGCGTGATTGACGAGGTGCGGATGGTGGACCGCCCGCTGACCCTGGTGGTCAAGGCGGGCCCGGCGGTGGCCGGAGACCCCCACGCCCGCTACTGGATCGAGCACGGCCGTCTGCGGCCCGACTTCGCGGCTCCCATCGTGGTGGAGTGGCTGCCCAGCCGCAACGCGCGCCTGAGCACCTTCCACGTGGTGGACGCACGTCCCCGCGACGAACCGGGCGGTCAGACCGCGGATCGCATCCTCCCCTGATCCTGCGCTCATTCCTGTCCGCAGGGCGAGATCCGGGATCGGCGATTCAGCCTCGCCATCTGTGCTCCCCCGATGTCCTTCTGGTCCCTGATCCTCGGTTCCCGATCCCACAGCGACGTTCCCTCACACGAGCGTCGCCCGTCCAAGCGTCCCCCCAACCGGGGACTTGTCCTCCCGGCCGGGACGGCCTACCTGCTGAAGGCTGGGAGGGCATCCCGTGGCACTGTCCGGTGAGCAGCGCGCCTTTCTGGCACGGCTGCGCGTGTTCATCCCCCAGGCCGAAGCCGCCGGAGTTCCCGGCGCGGTGATGGTCGCCCAGGCGGTCCTGGAGAGCAACTGGGGCCGCAGCGGCCTGGCCCGGATGGGCCAGGCGCTGTTCGGCGTCAAGGCCGGGCCGGGGTGGCCCGGGGCGGTCTACTGCGGCACCACCCGGGAGTGGGTCGCCGGCCGGGGTCTGGTGGTCATCCCGGGCACGCACCGCGTCTACGCCGGCTACCCTGAGGCGGTGGCCGCCGGGTGCCCGCCCGGCGCCCTGTTCCGGGCCTACGCGAACCTGGAGGACAACATCGCCGACTACCTGGCCTTCTTCCAGCGGTCGGCCCGGTTCCGCCCGGCTCTGGACGCCTATGCCCGGACCCGCGACCCGCGCCGGTTTGCACGGGAGATCGCCCGGGCGGGCTACGCCACCGCGCCCTGGTATGGGGCCGCCCTGGTCGCGTTCATGGAGCGCCATCTCGCCGACCTGCTGCCGCCGCGGGTGGTGGTGCGCTGGAACGGCATCCCGCTGCCCGACGACGCCGTCTGGTGGCGCGACGGCCGCGTCTACGTGCGGCTGCGGGCGCTGGCCGCCCTGCGGGGGTGGCGGGTGGACTACGACCCGGCGGCCAGGACTGTCCGGGTGACGGAGGGGGGAGGGCCGTGACGATCTCGGGTGCTCTGATCGAGGCTGTGGTGAACCTCCTGCGCGGGCTGGGTCTGCTGCAGGACCCGGCCCAGGAGGTGCAGGTGCGCCGCCAGCTGGCCGACCTGGAGAAGGCCCGGGCGGACGTGTGGGTGGATTTCGTCCGGGCCACCACTCCCGACGCCGAGCGGGTCTACGTGTGGGCCAACAGCGTCATCGCTCTCGTGCGCCCCGCCATCTCGGCCCTCATCGTCATCGCCATGGTGGCCGCGCCCTCCCGCATGTTGGACCTGGTGCAGACCTTCGGGGACGCCGGGCCGGCGGGCTGGATCGTCATGGCGCCGCTGCTGTGGTGGTTTTTAGGGCGCGACGTCGCCAAGGTCCTGGCCATCCGTTCGGGCGGCCTGCTGCCCGTCGGCAGCGGCGCGGTCGTCCCGGCGGACCGGGAGGCGCTGCGGCGCGAGTCGCAGCGGCGGTGGGAAAGGATTGACCGCCTGATGGAGGAACTCTCGGACAGGATCGGCGAGCCCGACCTGCCCCCCGAGCTGGTGGGGCCCGACGACCGCTGACCCGGCGGTCCCCGAGCCGCCGGCCGGAGGAAGATGCGGACATGGCCCGGGGCCGGGTGGTCAGCCTTCAGGTCCTCCGGGAGCACGGCAAACCCTCCGACCCCGTCCCCTGGGTGAGGGCGCGGGTGGGCTGCGGGCTGGACGGAGACGTGCACGGGAAGGCGCGGCCCGGCGGCCGGCGGCAGGTGCTTCTGGTGGATGCCTCCACGCTGGCCGCTCTGGACCTGCGCCCCGGCGACCTGCGGGAGCAGATCACGGTGGACCTGCCCGGGCTGGACGCGCTTCCGCCCGGGACTCGCCTGCGCGTGGGACAGGCGGTGCTGGAGCTGACCGGCCCCTGCGAGCCCTGCACCCACATCGGCGCGCTGCTGGGCGTGCCCGACCCCCGGCGGTTCCAGCAGCGCCTGGCCGGCGTGCGAGGCCAGCTGGCGATGGTCGTGGCCGCCGACGGCGACGGCCTGATCCGGGTGGGCGATCCCGTCGCCTGCCTGTGACCTCCCGTCCGCAAGGGTCTGCGTGCCCCGCGCAGAAACGGAAGCAGGGTAGCCTCCGCAGACGTTGCAGGGAAAGGGCGGGTCCGTCGATGACGCTGCGAGAGCAGGATCCGGACGTCTACCGCATCCTGGAAGCCGAACGGCGGCGCCAGCGGGAAGGCATCGAGCTGATCCCCTCGGAGAACTACGTCTCCGAGGCGGTCCTGGAAGCCATGGGCTCCGTGTTTACCAACAAGTACTCGGAGGGCTATCCGGGCCGACGCTACTACGGCGGCAACGAGTATGTGGACGAGATCGAGCGCCTGGCCCAGGAACGGGCCAAGGCCCTGTTCGGCGTCCCCCACGCCAACGTGCAGCCGTACTCGGGCAGCCCCGCCAACCTGGCCGTCTACCTGGCCACGTGCCAGCCGGGCGATCCCATCATGGGTCAGAACCTTCCCGACGGCGGGCACCTGACCCACGGGTGGAAGGTCAGCGTCACCGGGACGTACTACCGCAGCATCCCCTATCACGTGCGCGCCGACGGGTACATCGACATGGACGAGGTGTGGGCCCTGGCCCGGGAGCACCGCCCGCGGCTCATCTGGTGCGGGGCCACCGCCTACGTGCGGGAGTTCCCGTTCGAGGAGTTCGCCGCCGTCGCCGACGAGGTGGGCGCCTACTTTGCCGCCGACATCGCCCACGTGGCGGGGCTGGTGGTGGCCGGCGTCCACCGCAGCCCGACCCCCTACGCCCACATCATCACCACCACCACCCACAAGACCCTGCGCGGCCCCCGGGGTGCCATGATCCTGGTCACCGAGAAGGGTCTGCGCAAGGATCCCGAGCTGGCCGAGAAGATCGACCGCTGGGTGTTTCCGGGCCTGCAGGGCGGTCCCCACGATCACATCACCGCGGCCATCGCGGTGGCGCTGGGGGAGGCGATGCAGCCGGCGTTCCGCGAGTACGGGCGGCAGGTGGTGGCCAACGCCCGGGCCCTGGCCGCCGGCCTGCTGCGCCGGGGGTTCCGCCTGGTGACCGGCGGGACCGACAACCACATGATCCTGGTGGATCTCACCCCCGGCGGCCCGGGGCGGGGCATCTTCCTGCAGGAGGCGCTGGACCGGGTGGGCATCACCGTCAACAAAAACACCATCCCCCGGGAGCCGTCGTCGGCGTTCTACCCGTCGGGGATCCGCCTGGGCACGCCGGCGGCCACCACCCGGGGTATGCGGGAACCCGAGATGGACCGCCTGGCCGAGTGGATCGCCGCGGTGGCCGGGGAGGTCGAGGAGTTCCACCTGCCCGAGGACCGGGACCGGCGGGCGGCGGTCTTGCGGGAGTTCCGCCGCAGCATTCAGGACAACCGCCGCCTGGCGGAGGTGCGGGAAGAGGTGCGGGAGCTGTGCCTGCGGTTTCCCGTTCCCGGAACCTAGGCGCGCCGGTTTGGCGGAGCGGGTGAGGGGTCATGCCGCTGCGCGGCAAGCGGCTGCTGGTCACCTCCGGCCCCACCCGGGTGGCGCTGGACGCGGTGCGCTATATCACCAACAAAGCGACCGGCCGGTTGGGGGCGCTCATCGCCGAGGAGGTGGTGCGCCGCGGCGCCCACGTGACCTACGTCTACGGCCGGGGCAGCCAGACGCCGGTCCTGCGCGGCCCGCGGGTGGACCACCTGCAGCTGGTGCCCGTGGAGACCGTGGACGACCTCATCGCGGTCTTCCGCCAGGAGCTGCCCGGGGGCGGTTACCACGCCGTGATCCACCCCATGGCGGTCCTGGATTTCCAGCCCGACACCGTGCGCCCCTACAAGACCGGCTCCCACGTCCAGGAGTGGGTCGTGCGGCTGGTGCCCACCCCCAAGGCCATCGCGCTGGTGAAGGAGCTGGCCCCCGATACGTTTCTGGTGGGGTTCAAGCTGGAGATCGGCAAGACGCCCGAGGAGCTGCGGCAGATCGCGCATGACTTCCTGCGCCGCAACCGATGCGATCTGGTCATCGCCAACGACCTCAGCGAGATCGAAAGCGGCCGGCACATCGGCTACTTCATCACGCCCGACGGCCGCATTGCCCAGATGCCCATCGGCAAGGAGGCCATCGCCCGGGCGCTGGCCGACTACCTGGACGAGCACCTGGTCTGACGCCACGGGCACCGCTCCGGCGAAGATGCGGCCCCGCACCACCGCCGGGTCCCCCGGCGCCGTCAGGTCCGCAGCGGTGGGCCCTCACCGAGCGCGCCCATCTTATCGCGCGGGAGCGGGCTCCCTTCCGGTTCACGGCGGATAGGTCAGCCCGCGCGGGTCAAAACCTAGCTCGAATGCCGGCGTCTCGCCGATCTGCCGGGAGCCCCGGAAGATCCACAGGGGCGGGATGAGCAGGATCACCGGTCCGGTGCCGGGCGGGACGGCCGGGAACGCCGCCGCGGTCAGCACTGTGGTGTGCGGCGGGACCCTCTGCAGGACCGGTCCGGGCCACAGATCGGGCAGGCGAGCGCGCACGGCGGGGTCCGGGTCTGGCGCGTGTTCCCGCGCGTTCACCCTCAGGCGCGCATTGAGCGCGAGGTACCCTTCCAGACGCAGCGCGCTCTGGTTGGCGACCTCGATCAAAAAAGGGTCCGGGCGGTCGCCACCTCGCGGTGACGGGCCCGCCGGGCCGGGTCGGATACCCACCGGGTGGCGTAGTGGGGATGGACGGTAAGGCCCGGCGTCACCCAGACGGCTGTGACGGCGATGAACCCTCCGCCCACCACGGCCACCCCGGAACTGCGCTCGTGGGTGACGGCCGGGTCGGAGGCCGACACGACCCCCACAAGCGCCAGCAGGCCCGCCGCGACGGAAGAGGCCACCTGCGCCAGGGGTTGAGCAGTCATCTCGGGTGGAGTTCTGCCACCCCCGGGACTGTCCCCTGCAGGAGGGGACTGTCCCCGCCAGCAGGAGGGGACTGTCCCCCGGCCCGGCAGGGGACTGTCCCCGCAGGGCCAGTCACCGGCGCCTGGCGCCGCCTGCCGCCGCATTGCCTCCACTGGCCGGACGATGACCGGCAGGTGGGGACTGTCCCCGGTGGGCAGGTGGGGACTGTCCCCGGTGGGCAGGTGGGGACTGTCCCCGCCATGTGTCGGCGCCTGGGCTCCTGAGGCAGGGGGGCGGCAGGCGCAGATGGAAACTCCTGCACAGATCTCGTGGAGGAGGCCCGCGGATATGTCCGGTCGTCTTATCCGGAGTGCGTTCTTTTTTCTTCTGGCAGGGATTCTGACGGCGGCAGTCCTACCTGCCGGGGAGCTGGGAGCCGCGCCGGCCCCGCGCCTGCGGGTGGCGGCGGTCTTTCCGGGAGTGGTCACCGACGCCGACTACAACACGCTGGGCTTTGTGGCCCTGCGGTCGGTGGCCAGCGAGCTCGGGGCCGAGGTGGCGTACTCCGAGAGCGTCCCGGTGCCCGACGTGGAGCGGGTCATGCGGGAGTACATCGACCTGCGATTTTCCGTCATCTGGACCCACGGGGGCCAGTTCATTTCCCAGACCGAGAAGCTGGCCCGGGAGTTTCCCGCGGTCACCTTCATCGGCGAAGCCGACGCGCCGCTGCAGCAGCCCCAGCCGCCCAACCTGTGGGTCATCGACCGCAACTTCCACATCGGCTTTTACCCCATCGGCGCCCTGGCGGCGATGCTCACCCAGACCGGGAAGATCGCCTACGTGGGGGGGCTGACCCTGCCGTTCTCGTACTCCGAAGTGCACGCCATTCGCCAGGCGCTGCGGGACCAGCGCCGCCAGGTGGAGTTCAAGCCGGTCTGGGTCGGAGACTTCAACGACCCCGCCAAGGCCCGCCAGGTCACCGACGCCCTGATCGCCGAGGGCCACGACGTGATCATGGGGTCCCTCAACCTGGGGATGCTGGGCGTTTTCGAGGCGGTGAAGGCGGCCCCGCGGCGGGTGTGGGTGACCGCCAAGTACACCGACAAATTGAGCTTCGCCCCCCAGCACTACGTCACGTCGGTCCTCTACGACTTTGCCGGACCCCTGCGGACCATCGTCCGGCGCATCTCCCGCGGCGAGAGGAGCGGGTACTACCCGCTGGGGTTTGACACCGGCGTGGCGCTGCAGTTCCCCCTGCGCAACGTCCCCGACTCGGTGGCCGTCGCCATGCGGCGGCTGGTGGCCGATCTGGTGGCCGGCAAGATCACCGTGGTCAAGGACGTGACGCCCGTCCGGTAGGAGCGGCCATGACCGGGCAGGCAGCCGGCGGCGGGGCGGGGGCCGCCGCGGTGGAGATGCGGGACGTCCGCAAGACCTTCGGGCCGGTGGTCGCCCTGGACGGCGCCCGCCTGGACGTCCGCGAGGGAGAGATCCACGGCCTGCTGGGCGGCAACGGTGCCGGCAAGACCACCCTGATGAACATCCTCTACGGGCTGTACCGGGCCGACGGGGGAGAGGTGCGGCTGGGTGGCCGCCCCGCGCAGATCCGGTCTCCCCGGGATGCCCTGGCGTGCGGCATCGGCATGGTCCACCAGCATTTCCTCCAGATCGACTCGTTCACCGTGGCGCAGAACATCGTCCTGGGTCTGCCGGGCCCTGCCCTCGCCCGGGCGGGCGGGGCCGACGAGCGCATCCGGGACCTGGCGGCGCGCTTCGGGCTGGATGTGGATCCCCGGGTGCGGGTCGCGGATCTGCCGGTGGGCGCCCGCCAGCGGGTGGAGATCCTCAAGGCCCTTTACCGCCAGGCGCGGGTGCTGATCCTGGACGAGCCCACCACCAATCTGACGCCGCAGGAGGTGGACTCCCTGTTCGCCTCCCTGCGGGCGATGGTGCGGGAGGGGATCAGCGTCGTGTTCATCACCCACAAGATCCGCGAAGCCCGCGCCGTCTGCGACCGCATTTCGGTGATGCGGCAGGGACGCACCGTGGCGACCCTGCCGGGGAGGGAGGCGTCCGAGGAGGCCCTGGTGCGGGCCATGGTGGGTGCGGACGTGGACGTGGCCCACAGCCTGCTGTTCGGCGGGGGGCGGGACGAGCGGGTGCCTCCGGCCGAGCAGGTGGCCCTGCGGGTGGACGGCCTGACCGTGTCCGTCGCCGGCGTGCCGGTGGTGCGGGGGTGCTCCCTGGAAGTCCGCCGGGGGGAAATTCTCGGCATCGCGGGGGTCGCCGGCAACGGCCAGCGCGAACTGGTGGAAGCGATCATGGGCGTGCGCCCTCGCGCCGCCGGCCGGCTGTGGGTGGAGGGGGAGGACCTGAGCCGCGCCACCACGGCGCAGCTGCTGGCCCGGGGTGTGACCTATATCCCTGAAGACCGCCTCCGGGACGGATTCCTGCCAGCCGCCAGCGTGGTCCACAACCTGATCCTGGGATTCCACCGCCGCCCGCCCTACAGCCGCGGGCCGTGGCTGGACTGGTCGGCGGCCCTGGCGGCGGCGCGCGGTATGATCGGGGAGTACCGGATCCAGACGCCCGGCCCCCACGCTCCTGCGGCGACCCTGTCGGGGGGTAACATCCAGCGGGTGATGCTGGCCCGGGCGTTCTCGCACCCCTGCCGGGTGCTGATTGCCCACAACCCCACCCGGGGACTGGACGTGCCGTCCACCGAGTTTGTCTACGCCCGGCTGCTGGACCTGCGTTCCCGCGGGGCGGGGATCCTGCTGCTGTCCGAGGACCTGGACGAGTTGATGCTGCTCGCCGACCGCATCGCCGTGATCTTCCGCGGGCGGATCGTGGGGGTGCTGGAGCGCGGGGCCTACGACCGCTACCGGCTCGGCCGGCTGATGAGCGGGGTGGACGTCCCTGGGTGAGCGGGCGGTGAACACCCGACGCCACCTTCCTCCGGCGGGAGATGCGGTGCCCTATCTGGCGGCAGTGGCGGTCGCCTTCGGGGCGGCGGGCATCTTCCTGGCGGCCCTGGGTTTTGACGTCGTCCGGGCCTACAGTACGATCCTGCTCACATCCTTCCGCACCGCCAACGGCGTCATCCAGACCCTGCTGAAGTTCGTCCCGGTCCTGCTGCTGGCGCTGGCGTTCACGGTGCCGCTGGCCGCCTGGAAGTTCAACATCGGCGGGGAGGGGCAGCTCATCGCCGGCGCTGTCGGGTCCGCGGCGGCGGGGATCCTGCTGGCCGGCCTGCCGGCGGCGGCGATCCTCCCGGCGGTGGTGGTGGCCGGGGTGGGAGCGGGAGCGCTGTGGGCCGCCCTGCCGGCCTGGCTGCTGTACCGGTTCGGGGTCAGCGAGATCCTCACCACCGTGCTGATGAACTTCGTGTCCTTCGGCGTGATGGACTACGTCGCCACCGAAGGGTGGCCGGACACGGCCGCCGGCCATCCCACCACAATCCCGATTGCCCCCGCCGCCCGGCTCCCGCTGCTGGTGGCCAGCCCGCCCCTGCACGCCGGGATTCTCCTGGCCCTGGGCGCTGCGGGCGCGGTCGCGGTGTTCGTGTACCGCACCGCGGCTGGCTACGAGCTGCGGGCCACCGGCGCCAATGCCCGAGCCGCGATGCTGCACGGGATCCCCGTAGGCCGCATCGCGCCTCTGGCGCTGGTCCTGGGAGGCGCCCTGGCCGGCCTGGCGGGCGCCATCGAGGTCGCAGGGGTGCACCACCGGCTGATCGAGGGAGTGCAGTCCAACTACCTCCTGCTCAGCATCCTGGTGGGACTGCTGGCCCGGGGCAACCTGGTGGCCGTGCCGCCGGTGGCGTTCGCCATCGCGGTCCTGGACGTGGGGGCCCGGGCCATGCAGCGCACCATGATGATCCCGGTCGAAGTCGTGTTCGTGGTGGAGGGGCTGGTGCTGGTCTTCGTGCTGCTGTCTGACGTCGTGCGCAGGAGGTGAGCCGACCACGGACGCGGTGGTGACCTTCATCCGCCTGGTGATGCTGACCCTGGTGCCCTACGTCCTGGCCGGCCAGGGGACCATGCTGGCCGGCCGCGCGGGCGTGTTCAACGTCGCCCAGGAGGGCATCATGCTGACCGGCGCGTCGGTGGGTTTTCTGGGCGCCTATCTGTCGGGGGGCAACCTGCTGGATGGGATGCTGCTGGCGATGGTGGTGGGCGGGCTGTTCGGGCTGGTCCTGGCCGCCTTCACCACCACGTTGAAGATGGACCAGTTCGTGGTGGGGCTGAGCCTGTTCTTCATCGGCCTGGCCCTGTCCACGCTCCTGTACCGGCTGGCGGTCGGCGTCACCCTGACCCCGCCGCTGATCCCGACCCTGAGGGACATCCCGGTGCCCGGGTTGAGCCGCCTGCCGGTGCTGGGGGAGGTCTTCTTCCGCCACAACGCGCTGGTGTACGCGGCGGTGGTGCTGTCGGCGGTCCTGTACCTGTTGCTGTACCACACGGCGCCGGGGCTGGCGCTGCAGGCGGTTGGAGAAAATCCCATGGCTGCCGACAGTCTGGGCATCAACGTGGCGGTGATGCGCTACGCCACCACCGTGGCGGGGTCGATGCTGATCGGGCTGGCCGGCGCGTATCTCCCGATGGTGTACACGGCCACCTTCACCGATGGCATCGTGCGGGGGCGGGGATGGCTGTCCATCGCCCTGACGTTCTTTGGGGGGTGGAGTCCCCACCTGATCCTGCTGGGGGCGCTGTTCTTCGCCGCGGTGGAGGTGCTGGCATTCCGGGTGCAGGTCACCGGGGTGGGCGTGCCCTACCAGCTGATCCTCATGCTGCCGTATCTGGCCACCATGGCGGTGATGATGCCCACCTTCCGCCGGCTGCGCGTGCCGGCGTTTCTGGGCCGCAACTACGACCGCGAGCGCCGGCTCCAGGTGTGAGGCCAGGATACGCCAGTACGCCTGGGTCAGGAGGACGTGAAGAGATGAAGGTGGCCGTGGTGGTCAAGCCCCGCTCTCGGGACGAGAAAGTCGTGCAGACGGCCGGGGGGTATGTCGTCTACGTGCGAGAGCCGCCGGTGGGAAACCGGGCCAACGACGCGGTGGTCCGGGTGCTCGCCGCTCACCTGGGCGTCTCACGAGCGCAGGTCCGCGTGGTGGGGGGATGGCGGGGGAGAAGGAAGCTCGTGGAGATCGGCCTGAAAATCAGCCGGTGAGGTCGCCCCAGGAGCGTCTCCGAGCCCGGCGGGCGTGCACGGACCGGCAGCTGAGACGTGTATCCCATGCCCACCGACGAACGGTCACGCGCGGGGGCAGTCTGTCCGGTGCCCAGTGCGACCAGGCGTGTGCGCCTGCTCGCTCCGGCCGAGTCCGTCATGACTCGCGCGGTTGACCGACTCAGGAACGCGGACGCCGGCATATGCCCCCTCAGGCGGTCTCCCTGATGCGGGCGCTCGTGGTTGCAGAACCGCGGGTCCCTGGTCTTCGAGCGGGCCGGGCTCGCTGGATCCCACGGAGGAAGATGCGGGCTGTGACCGGGCCAATGCCCGGAAATTCCAGGAGGCGGCGCCGGAGGTCGGCCTCGCCCGAGGCCTGCGCGAGGAGGTTGGCCAGGCTTCCGTAGCGGTCCCGCAGCATCTGGCAGATGGTCAGGAGCTTGGTGGCGGTAGAGAAGTCATACCGGACGTAGTGGCCGCGGTCGAGCACCTCGACCAGGCGGTCCCACCCCGCGTGGAGGATGGCCTCGGGCGTCGTCAGACCTTCCCGGACGAACTCCTGGTAGGCGCGGCGGGCGACGGTCTGCTGGATGGGCTTGCCGAACAGCAGGCAGGCGAGAAACCACTTGAAGTGCTCGCCTTCGCCTCCGGAAGCGAGGTCGATCCCCAGGTCGGCTGGCCCGAGATTCCTGCGCCGTGGTGCCGCCATTCTGTGCCCTCGCCCGCCGACCGCCGCCGGGGCGTTCGGCGTGACGGTCGGTGGAGGACTAGGGTCCCCTTTACCTTGCTCCGCCTGCGTCCCTGCTGGACAGGGACGTGAGGTCAGGCGGAGGAATCCTTTCTATGCCATTGTGTCCAGGTGCAGTTAAGCCGCGTCCCCGCTGGTGAGCTTCCCTCCCCTCACGGTGGCGCCAAGGACGATCCCTGCGCTGATCAGAACGACGTTCTTGATGATGTACTGGCCCTCGAGTGTAGGGGCGTACGGGATTCTCGTGAAGACTTCGCCCGGGAAGAGGAATAACGGTGTGATTGTCCCCAGCATCTGCAGCCACAGGAGCAGCAAGGTCGCTCGCATGAAAATGCCCAGAATCAACCCGAGGCCAATCAGGCATTCCCAGGTAGCGAGGGTCAGAATCGAAAGATCAGGAGAGAGCCGACCGAACGTGAGGACAGAGATGGTTCGGGTCGCTAGATCCTGCGCGGGGCTAAGTCCACGGAAGAACTTGAGGAAGCCAAACCAGAAGAAGACGA